>JAYWGI010000347.1:0-5253 GCA_043779025.1 Myxococcales bacterium | reverse complement strand
ACACCGATGGGTCGCGCCAAACGCCCTTGACCACGTTCTGCTTCTTGCGCCAGCAGAGCGTCAAGAAGGACCCCGGCCCGCATCGCGCGCTCAGCGACTACGTCGCCCCAAAGGAGAGCGGCATGGCCGACCACTTGGGCGGGTTTGCAGTGAGCACGGGCTTCGGGCTCAAAGAGATGTGCGACGCCTACCGCGCCGAGCACGACGACTACCGCGCCATCATGGCCGAGGCGTTGGCTGATCGCTTGGCCGAAGCATTTGCAGAATACATGCACAAGCTTGCGCGCGACGCCTGGGGCTTTGGCGCAAACGAAGGGCTCAGCTTGGAGGAGCTCATCGCGGAAAAGTACCGCGGCGTGCGCCCGGCCGCGGGGTACCCCGCATGCCCCGACCACACCGAAAAGGGCACATTGTGGGAGCTTTTGCAGGTGGAGCAGAACACGGGGATCAAGGTCACGGAGTCCTTCGCGATGTGGCCCGGCTCGAGCGTAAGCGGCCTCTATTTTGCACACCCCGAAGCGCGTTACTTCACGCTAGGCAAAATTGGCGCCGACCAAGTCGCCGACTACGCCGCCCGCAAGCGCATGAGCGTGGCCGAGGTCGAGCGCTGGCTAGGGCCGAACCTGGCCTACGAGCGCAGCTCGTAGGAATTGTGGCCGTCGGTCGGTTGCACATGTGGCAGCGGCTGCTAAGCGCCATCACATGTCCAAAAGTCGTCAAACATTGTGGCTGACCCTGGTGTGTGTTGCAGTTGGGGCGAGTGCCTGCGCAACCGAGGAGATGCCGCTTACGCAATCGGTGCAGGGAGGTGATGAAGCGTTGGCTGGGGCCACCCAGCAATGGGCGCGCATGACGGGCGATTACCTCCTGACTCGGCAGAACTACACCCTGGCGTCGCCCTCGAGCAACGCTCTGCTCAATTGCGCGGATGGTCTCCGGGGCGCCATGTGTGGGGTAGCCGAACTCGATGTGGCGGCGCTTCGGCTCAGCGCTTCACGCGAGGCGCGCTTTCTTACGCTTACAGACCAAGGCGAAGTGTTGGTGCGCGGAAGTTGGCTTCCGGGATGGGCTTCACTGCCAAAGTTTCGGGTGACCTCGGCCTACGTGAACGTGCTGCCCCGCGGGTTATCGAACTATTTCTCAGAGGGCTGCACGGACACTGTGTTTTTGCGCCCAGGCACTCGAGTCGGCGACTTTCGTCGCGCGCGCACGCTTGACGGGGCGACGTCGTTTTCGACGCCTCTGCTGCCTGATGTCGCGATCGACAACCGTCGCCTCTTGTACGCAGCGCCCGGGGGATTGCAGGACTACTTGCCGGCCAACGGCGCGCTTTCCAACCCAGCGCTGCCGGTCGACGTAAGGACGCCTGTGTACCGTGCGTTGCGTTCTCGCGCCGGGGTTTTGGCGTGTGTGGCGGACGGGGGGGCGGGACCGGGCGGTATGCTGTACAGCGCCGAGCTAAATGCGGTGCTTGTTCCGGTAAGCGCGCTGTAAAGGCTCGAACGTTGTTCAAGGTTTGGGGGCAGCGTCGGGCTGTTCTCCGGAGAGACGGGCGCGCGCGTGGTCGATCGCATCGAGCATGGCGCGTTTGGCGCAAGCGTGCTCAGCAGCCGATCGGCCGCCTACTTGAGCTGGGACAAGCGCACGGAGACGACGCAGGTGTCCGTTGCAGGGCCGACGCAAAAGGGGCCTCCGTGGCTTGTCGTGCGTCGCCGCGAATCGGGCATTTCGTATTACACCACCGTGCTTTTGTGGGACACCGTGGCCTACAAGCAAGTGCGCGCGGGCGCCGACGGCATTCGTCTTGTGGTGCGCAGTCTTTCGGAGTCGGGCGTGTTGGGCGCGCCACAGGACATCGGACGAATCGGCGAGGTCGCGCAAATCGAGTCCGGCGAAGACGAGCCCCACATGAGCGGATGCCGTAGCGAAGACACGACCGTGATTCGTGCCAAAGGCTGGCAAAATACCTATGTCTCGTTCTACGCCAACGGCCGTTGGACGCCTCCCGTGGAATCGGAAGGGGTGTGGGGTCGGCTCACATGTGCGTCCAACCAAGCCATCGTGACGCGCGTGCTTGGTGGCCCCGCGGCGGGGTCGGGGCGCTTCAAAGGCGGGGTGCTTCAGAGCGTTTGCACCGCCTCCGGATGCCGCAGCGTGAACGTCGACTTCGGCGCGCTCACCAAGGACGCAGAGCAGCTCTTGCCCAAAGACGCCGAAGACCTCAAAGCGGTCCCCGTGGGCGACAAGCTGCTCGTCGTTTGGCGCGCCGGCGCGCGCGGGGGCGTTCGGTTCCGCTTGGCGCGCGCGGAGGAGCTCGCAAGCCAAAAAGACACCGTGGTGTACGACGACCTCGCCGAGAGCGCGGAGTCGACGGTAGTGGGGCTCGATCTCTTGCCAGGGAAGAATGGCGCAGTGCTTCTGCTGGGCACCACACAAGGCGTCTATTCGCTCTTTATTGGAGACGGCGGAGCGGTAGCGCCCATGACCATGCGGGTACTGTGAGGGGGTATCGCTTATGCAGCGCGCGCGGCCTGCACAAGCCTATGCGGTGTGCACGGAATCGCTGAGGGGGTTCAGCCCGAGCGCATTTTCCGAGCGTTGTATCGAAGGCGGTCGCTCGGTGTCGGATAGCGCCGAGTGAACCACGCGATGAGCGTGTCAATGTTCTCCCCCTCCGGGCCGTCGAGTTCGGCGACCGCGAGCGCAAGCCGGCGTTTGAACTCCTCGGGAGAGAGAGGCTCTTCAGCAAGCGCTGCGAACTCGGGGGCTAGGGGCTGCGGTCGGTTCATGGTGCGCGCTTCTGTAGCGCCAAGAGCATTTGGATGTCGGCAATGTCTTTGGCGCGGAGTGCAAATTCCTTGGTGCGTATGAGGTCCTCGATGCAGGGCAGCTGCGCCGTTGCGCGGCCCACTTTAAATGCAACGCGCCGCGACCATACGTCGTCGAACCGCAGCGTCGTGCCGTGTACGGTGGCGTGTTCCGGTGTCACCAAGACATCGATGTGCTCGCCGTTTTCAATCACGTAGCGACCGCGCTTGCGCGCCTCTTCAGGCGTGCGGTTTGCGAAGTGGTCGTGTTTCTCGAGCGCAGCATTGAGCATCTCGATATCGGCGGTGTGCAGCCAAAAATCAGTGTCGTGAGTTGCTACTGGGAGCCCGAGCATGATCAACGCCTTTCGGCCGATCAACAGCGCTCGCGCACCACTTTGATCGATGGCTGCAAAAAGCGATTCTTGGTCCAGATCGTCGGGCTCCACAACCAAAGTGTAGCATGCAACATGGCCGTGTTGACGGAAGCCAATGCGGGCACTTGACGACGTGCTGCCGCGATTCGCACGGCCCCCTACTCCGTGGGCTCGGTCATGTTCGCCCCGCGAAACTCCGCGCTGGAAGTCAGAGCCAGGCGGCGCGCGCGCATGCCGTTGCCCAGAGGGCGGTGGTCCGCGATGGTATGCCAGGGCGTAAACGAGAACGCGTTGCATGCAGCGGTGGCCGCTGTCTCGGCGCTGAGGTCTTGAGGCTCGAACACCAGCCGCCCTACGCGCACGAAGGGGGCCTTCCAGTCTACAGAGACATCCTCGAGCGGATCGGCAAATCCGTCGCGCTGAAACTGTGCGTAGAGCTCCACACAGACCTTGCTACTTGCGAAGCGCGCTTGCAAGTCGGCCCGCAGAAAGTTCGCGTCGGAGTCTGGCGCTTGGACCACGGGCACACATGCATCACCTGTGATCACGCCCGTTTTGGCCATGAGTTTGAATGCCCCTTTGGCGCGGGCCGTGTTGACGTCGCCGGCTTGCAGACCAAGCGCGTTGGGTGCGCCAGTGTAGAACGACGCTCCAAGTGCGCTGCCCATCGCTTTGGAGCCCGGGAGTGCGTGATTGAGCAAAAAATCAACGATGCGCACGTTCTCGTCTTTGGTGAGGATGCGGCCCAACTGTACGAGATTCTCGACGCGCCCTAAAATGCTGGTGCCATTGGGCGCAGTCTTGCTCGCGACACCAAACGCCATCATGTGGCGTGCATCGGAGGCAGGGGCGAAGGGCGTGTTGCCCATCAAGAAGTCTTGCGTGGTGGCCGTGTCATCGCCGGGGCGCGACAGCACGCGTATGCCCTTTACGCCCAAAATCTTGAGCGCTAAGCCGCGGATGTCCATCTTCTTGTCGGACTGCACATCCCCAACGCCATTCGAGAATCGTGCATACGTCACGTACTTTGCGGCGCTTTGAAACAAGCCAATACGTCGGTCCGCAGAAAGCTCTTTGGGGTCTAGAGAAAGCTCGCCGCGCACACATGCGTGCGACTTTGCGTGAAACGCCCGGTTCAACGTGGGCTTGCCCGACTTCTCTTGGGCCTCCCGTTGGATGTCCCTCACTTGGCTCGCGAAGGTCGCAAACTCTGCGGCCTCCCCGGGAAGAATGTATTCTTCACCCAATCCCAACTTGGTCTGAGCCCAAGGGTTGAAGGGGTCTACGACGCTTCGGTCGATGGTGCCGCGCCAGAGCCGCCTGAGGTTGTCGATGGAGAGCTCGTCGGCGTCGGCCGCTGTGCCCTCAGCGCTCGTCGTCGAGGCCGCACATGCCGCAAGCCCAAGTGCCGCGAGTAGAAAGAACGTGATTTTTCGTTTCTTGAACATGGTGAGCAGCTCCTCGGGGCCTACGAGGTTGCGCGCATTCTTGCGGAGTAGCGAATCTATTGTGTCCCGTGTCTGCGATCTGCTCTTCAGCAGGGCGTCCGTTGCGCCATCCGGATGCCGCGATTGCAGCCCCAGCGAATGCAAAACCCTTGTAGCTTGCAACTCAGCACATGGAATTCTTCGTATTTGTCGCCTGTGTGACGGCCGTTGTCGCATTGGTTCGCACAGCACGCTTGGGCGCGTTCGAGCGGCGTATCGCAATGGCCGAGCGCGACGCCATCGCGAATGAGACCGCGCTGCGGGCTACGGTACGCAAGTTCAATGAGCATATGACGGAGCTCGAGGACCTGCGGCGTGAGCTCGCCCAGCTGCAGACGCGCAGGGCCATGCCCGCACCTCGGCCCGCCGCCGCACCGGAGCCCGCGCCTATGTCCGTGGTCACAGCGTCCAGAATCACCCCCGTGGAGCCGGCGACGCCTGTGCTGCTTGCGCCCTCCGCGCCGCGCCCGCCGTCAGACGCGGTGCTGCTGGACGCGCCCGTACCTGCGATGGTCTGGCTCGCGCCGGAGCCAACGGTCACCGATGTGGCCGGGGCCGGCGCGGCGCTGCGGATCGATTCGG
>JAYWGI010000346.1:0-1951 GCA_043779025.1 Myxococcales bacterium | reverse complement strand
AGCGCATCATGCGCGATCATGGTGGGCGCCCCCACTGGGGCAAGATGCACACGCTCACTGAGAAAGAGCTCGCGCCGCTCTACCCGGAGTGGGACTTGTTCCAAGCCGTTCGCAACAAGTACGACCCGCAGCGCGTGATGAGCTCGTCCTATCTGAAGCGCGTTCTGGGTCAGTAATTTGTAGGCTTGGCAGCTGTGCACGGGCCGATTACATGACGCCCATGCACAGAGTACTTGCTGGGTTCTGCGTAGTGATGACGGCCTATGCGTGTAGTGCACAACAAGGCAACAGTGCCTCGTTGGCGGTCAGATTCAAGAACCGCGACGCTAGCTCGCCGGTCCTGCTGACGTACGCTCGTCAAGACGGCAACATCGCCCGCCTCTTACAGTTGTATGTCACTGTGTCCGCCGTCTCGCTCACGCCCTGTGCCACCGCAACGCGTTTTGAGATTCACCCAAAGACTTGGCTCGCCTCGTGGCCCGATCTGTTGGTACCGCCCGCCCATGCCCACTCGCCCTCGGCCGCCGGTAAGCTGGGCGAGCCGCATGTGGTCGCCTTCGTAGGCTCGGCAGAAAGCACGTTGCTCGGAACTGTTGCGCCCTCGGGCGCGTCGTGCGCTGTTTCCGTCTTTTTTGGCCCCGCTGACGACGACGCCGTAGGCATGCCCGCGGGCGACAAAATGCTTGGTCAAACCGCACTCGCGGAACTCTCGACAGGTGCGGCGGCGGATGTGCAAAAGACAGACTTTTCGCTCACGCGCAGCTACCCGTTGCCCGGCAGTGCCAGCGGGTCCGACATGCAAATCGAGCTCGTGGTGGACGTCCCCAAAGTACTCG
The DNA here is from genome assembly GCA_043779025.1 of Myxococcales bacterium. Taxonomy (GTDB): domain Bacteria; phylum Myxococcota_A; class Polyangia; order Polyangiales; family Polyangiaceae; genus JAAFHJ01. The sequence goes on along the minus strand of JAYWGI010000346.1, from coordinate 1,115 downwards.
CGGCTGGCCTCGAGGGCGACATGGCGGCTCTTCCGCGCGCGCGATGGGTCACGGCCGTGGCTGACGCGACCACGGCGAGCCGCGTGCGGTGAATCGTCACGCGCTCGCTGCGATACTTGGGGCAGCTGCGCTCGGCATTCCCGCATCTGCGAGCGCATGCGCGGCATGTGCCTGCGGAGACCCAACCCTGTTCGCAGTAGGCACCGAGAAGCCCTACGCGGGCCGATTGCGCCTGTCGCTCGATGCTCGCTACCGCAGCGACTCCGTAGGCGTGACGGGCGTAGACAAGCTAACCCTGCACGAGTCACGTGCAGACGTTCAGGCAGCGTGGAGTCCGAGCGCTCGCTGGACGCTGCTACTCACATTGCCTGCAGGATACAGACTTGTTTCGTACGCCAACTCAAGCTCACAAAACACCTTCTTCGCGGGGGACCCTGAGCTGCGGGCCAAGGCTTTTTTCTGGCAAGATCGCGCCTTTGACCCGCAGCATCTCCTAAGCATTCTCGCTGGCCTCACGCTCCCTGTAGGTGGCGCACTGTCGGAGTCCATCGGCCGTGTTCCGCTGGAGCTGGGCGTAAGTTTGGGCGTTCCGACCGTGGCTGCGGGGGTCGCGTACGCGGGCTTCTCGCGTCCTTGGTCGCTCTACACGAGCGCTGTGTTCAGCGCACCTTTGGGTTCGGCCAAAGACGGCGATCGGCCGGCCCAAAGCCTGCGCGGCACCGTGGCCTTGCAGCACCAAACCTTCCCCACAATCGCACTGCGCGCATCCGTGCACATTCGGGTCGACGGCATCGCGCGCGACCAAGGAAGCGACGACCCCAACTCAGGCGGCCGCATCTTGTTCGCTGGGCCGGAGGCACTTTGGAGCCCCGGGGGTGATCTCACCTTCTTCGGCTACGCCCGTATTCCAGCCAGCCAGGCGCTGCGCGGCGCGCATGACGAGGGCGCCATCCTCGGTGCGGGCGTGGCTTGGGATCCCTAAACGCTTGAGGGGGGCCCTCGACGCGCGAAAGTGCGGCTCTGTTGTGCGCGCGTGATTCCTCACGTACGCTGCATCTCCTCATGCCGAACACCGCTCTTTTTCTCCGTACGCTCCCGCTCTTTCGCACGCTTCC
>JAYWGI010000345.1:0-5265 GCA_043779025.1 Myxococcales bacterium | reverse complement strand
TTGGCGGCAAGAGCAGCGGCTTCCTTCTTGACCTTCTCGGCCTTCGCAAGGGCAATGCCCTTTTCGTGGGCCAAACGGTTCACGCTTGCGGCCGTGGCCGAAGCTGCGAGGCCACGTGGGATGAGGTAGTTGCGTGCGAAGCCTGGCTTAACGCGAACCAATTCGCCGGACTGGCCGAGCTTGGCGATGTCAGACTGTAGAATGACTTGAAGTGTTGATGCCATGGTGTGTGCCTCAGCCGTTCGTGGTGAAAGGAAGGAGCGCGATGTTGCGCGCCTGCTTGATGGCGACCGTGACCTTGCGCTGGTGCCATGCGCAATTGCCGCTCATGCGACGCGGCACAATCTTGCCGCGCTCGCTGATGAAATACTTGAGGGACTGTGCGTCCTTGTAGTCGATGGCTTTGGCCAAGTCCGTGCAGAATGCACAGGCGCGGCGCTTGGGGTTTTTGCGCTTTCCAGGAACGTCGTTGTTCAGGTCTGGCGTGCGGCCATATTCTTTGTCGTCGTCATACGTGTTCATAGCTTTGTGCTTTCGAGAAAAATTTTGGGGTGCGGTTCAGTTGGCTTTGTCTGCGTTGTCGGCGCCGGCGACTTCTTCGCCCGCTTCAACGGTTTCGCCTTCGGCCGACGCAGCTTGAGCGTGACGGTCTTCGCGATCGCCACGGCCGCGGTAGTTGTCTTGTGCGGCGTCGAAGTTCAGGCCTAGCGCGCGCTCGCGGCTGTTGGTGTCGTCCTCTTCGGGCGGCAATTCAAGGCGCTCGAACTTCACGTCCTCTGCGTTCACGGTGAACGAAGCCATGTCCACGTCGTCGTTGAGACGAACGGTCTGAAACTTGAGTACAGAGTCGGCCAAACGCAGGTTGCGCTCTAGCTCGGTGACCAAGCCGCCAACACCCACGTAACGAACGTAGATGTATACGCCGCGCTTTTGCTTGGCGACGGTGTACGCGAGGCGGCGACGGCCCCAGGACTCCACCTTGAGCATCACGCCGGATTCGCGGGCAACGACGTCGGCGAACCGGGCTTGAACCTTTTCGGCGGTTTCAGCGTCCACATCGGGGCGCAACACGTAGATGGTTTCGTATTCTTTGGCGTGAATTGACATAGAGATTCCTCTCGGACAGACGGGCCTCGACTTGTGCACAATGCACACATCTTGGACCGCGTGAGGCCTGCGCGGGGTGCGCAAGCGAGGTGCTCCGCCAAAAGCGGAGTGGGCCGAGACTGCTACCACAAGATGCCGCGAACCAAAGCCATTTCGGGCCCTTCCACCGGCGCACCTACACTTTCTTGGTGGTCGCCTTGCCGTGAAGCTCGTTCATTGCCACGGCCGCGCCCTTGCTCATGGTGCGCTCAAGCATCACCAACACGCGCTGCAGCACATCGCCCAACATGGCCGACTCTACGCCGTCCCACGCCCCCAGCACGTAGTCCGCAACCTCGCCCTTGAACCCGGGCGGCGGCCGGCCGATGCCCACACGCATGCGCACAAATTCCGGTGTGCCCAAGGTGCTGATCATGCTGCGAAGGCCATTGTGGCCGCCATGCCCGCCGCCCACTTTGAGACGAACATCGCCAAAGGGCACGTCCAGCTCGTCGTGCACGGCAATGACATGGCTGGGTTCTACGTGAAAAAAAGCAGCAGCGGGCGCGACACTTTCACCGCTGAGGTTCATAAAGGTGTCGGGCTTGAGCAGCCGTACGTCGCGCCCTGAGACGGACCCGCGCGCAACCTTGCCCTTGAACTTGTCGCTAAATGCTTCAAAGCCGTGGGTCTGCGCGAACGCATCCACGGCTTTGAAGCCCACATTGTGCCGAGTGTTCTCATACTTTTTTCCTGGGTTTCCCAGGCCAACAAGCAAGAACACGCGCGGCCCCTAAGGTCCTGACTTACTTCTTTTTGGCGCCGGGCTTGGCGGCAGGTGCAGCGGCAGCCGCAGCGGCAGCGGCTTCGGCTTCGCGATCACGCTCAGGAGCAACCATGGCAATAATGGTCTGCTCAGCGGGCAAGTCGATAGTCACGCCAGCTGGAAGCACAACGTCTTTTGTGGCGATGTGGCCGTGCAGGTCGAGCTCCGTGATGTCCACTTCAATCTTGAGTGGGATAAGGCCTGGGTTACAGACCACGGAGAGCTGACGGAACACTTGGTTCAGAACGCCGCCGTTGCCTAGGCCTACGGCCTTGCCCGTGGTAAACAGGGGCACGCGCACGGTGACGGGGCGGTCCAGCTTCACTTCGAGCAAGTCCACGTGCTCCACCGAGCGCGTGAGCGGGTGAATGGAGTAGTCCTTGATCATGGCCAAGAAGCCTTTGCCGCCCTCCTGCTCGACCTTAATGAGCGTGTTCTTGCTGCGCTCGCTCCGCAGGATCGGAACGATCTCTTTGGGGTTAACGGTGAGCGACGTGGCGGCGTGCTCTTTGCCGTAAGCCACTGCGGGGATAAAGCCGCTCGCGCGAAGGCGGCGAACTTGGCTCTTGCCGGTGGCGGTACGGGCGGACACCGTGATGGTGGTCATTTCGGGCGATGCAGACATGGGCGTGAACTCCAAAGTAAAAATCAGTAGGGAACCGTGGCGTGTGTACACGGTATGAGAACCCGCACTATGGCGGGGGCGCCGTGCGTATCAAGAAAAGGCCTGAAGCGGTAGGCGAATCAGAGCAGGACGAGCGAGATGTGCAACGCGCCTGGGGCGATGCGCAGCGTATTCGGGAGGTCCTTCGCTTCGCTCAGGATGACAGACGTTACGTATTTTTATGCAAAAAGCGAGCTCACCGAGTCGCCGAGCTGGATACGCCGAATGGCCTCACCCAGGAGCGGCGCAATGCTCACTTGGCGGATCTTGCTGCAGCTGCGGGCCAAGTCGGAGAGCGGGATGGTGTCCGTGACGACCACCTCGGAGAGCACCGAGTCTTGGATGCGCTCGACGGCCTTGCCCGAAAAAATGCCGTGGGTGGCCACAGCGGCGACGCGCGTAGCGCCGTGATCCATCAGCGCTTTTGCGGCTCCGCAGAGCGTACCGGCGGTGTCGATCATGTCGTCGACGATGACGCAGGCCTTGCCCTGCACGTCGCCGATGAGATGCATGACTTCGCTCACGTTGGCGCGCTCGCGGCGCTTGTCGACGATGGCGAGGCCCGCGCCCAAACGCTTTGAGTAGGCGCGCGCACGCTCTACGCCGCCCGCGTCCGGCGAGACCACCACGCTGTTCTCGTCGAAGGCGCCGCGCAGGTAGCCGTCAAGCATGATGGGCATTGCGAACAGGTGGTCGAAGGGCACATTGAAGAAGCCCTGAATCTGCCCTGCATGCAGCTCCACAGCCACCACGCGTGAAACGCCGGAAGCCTGTAACAAGTCGGCCACAAGCTTGGACGTAATGGGCGTACGCGGCGCCACTTTGCGGTCTTGGCGCGCATAGCCGTAGTATGGAATCACGGCCGTGATGGACCCTGCCGACGCACGCCGAAGCGTGTCAATCATGATAAGCAGTTCCATCAAGTTGTCGTTCACGGGGCCGCAGGTGGGTTGGATCACGAAGGTGTCCGCGCCGCGCACGCTGTCGTGAATCTCGACAAAGGTTTCGCCATCAGAAAACCGCTCCAGGCGCACCCCCGAGAGGGGCTGTCCCAAGTAGGAGGCGATGGCTTCAGAGAGAGGAAGATTCGCTTTGCCAGCGAAGAGGCACATCCGGGGCTCAGTCATGCGCTGCTGTGTTCCTCTGGTTATTTATGTACAATACAGATTTATCGACGTGCCAGGTTTTGGCATTCGCTGCGCGGACCGCGCGTGGCCATCTCCGCACAGGTCTTGTAAGCCTCTTTGGCCTTGGCGGAGTCGGCGGCAAGCTCATACGCGGCGCCCAAGAGCAAATAGCCCTCGGCTTGCTCCGGCGCCTCTTCGATGGCGCTTTCGGCCAATGCGCGCGCCTCGTCCTTCTTTCCCTGATCGAGCGCACGCTCGGCGCGCTTGCGAAGCGAGGCCGCGTCCATCGCAACCACGGGGACGGCCGGAGCCTTCGCGGCCGCGATGGTCTCGGGGCTCAGCTCAGCCACGGGCACCGGCTGCACCACGGGCAAGGGCGGCGGCGGCGCATCGATGGAGTCCTTGCGGCTGACCGCGGCAATCACCGCGACGGCAAAAAACGCAACGCAAGCAGCGGCCACGTAACTCACCACGCGGCGATAACGCGCACGCGCTGCTTGGGCCTCGTCACTCATCAAGCGCGCAACACGCAAACTCGGACGCGCAAGCTCGGCCTCCAGCTCGGGCGCGATGCCGGCCACTGGGGGCGGCTGGGCCGAGAAGAAGCTAGCCTCGGCGAAGTCCGCATCTACGTGGCTCGACGGCGGTACTGACAAGGCGCTTTCATCGGTTGCAAGAATCAGCGTCTTCTTCTTGGTGTTCCCTTTTTGCGAGGCGGGCGGCGGCACCGAACGAGGCACGCTCACGGGCAGCGACGAGTCCGGAGAAGGCAGCACGTCGGCCGAAGCCAAAAAGGCCGATGAAATGCCAGGTATCGAGGAGCGCGGCCCAGACTTGGGGCCGTTTGAGCCACCAGACGAAGCAGGCCTCGATGGACGCCCCGACGAAGACGGAGGAAGCGACCTGGACGACGGCTTGGCTTTGGTTTTTTTGCTCACCCGAACCCCCCGTCACGCATCAAGTTTCACGGCTCTATGGCCGTAGCCTACGAGAATGAGCCCGTCAACGGAGCACATGGTGCCCCCTCGACAAAAAGAGCGCAGCGCCTGCGGAGATCCCACAAGCGCCGCGCCACGCTTCTTGCTGAATCAGCAGTAGTCCTTTTGAGACGCAGCAGAAACCCCCGCCTTGCAGGTGGCTTCGGCCTGATCGGCAGTGGCTTGCGTTCCCTTCTTGAGTGCATCTAGACCCGCAGTGCAGCTGGTCGCAGATTGGCCATTCGCTGCTGCCTGCGGGGGGCAGCACTCCGAATAATACTTGGTGCACTGTGGCCCCACCTTGGTGGCAGCCGTTGCCGGCGGCGTCATTGTGGCCGGAGGCGGAGGTGTCCCTGTTGACGGAGGCGTGCTTGCCGGAAGTGGCGTGATGGTCGACGGCCTGGGCGCATTGTCGTTCTTGTCCGCAGCCACGGGGGCGCCCTCCGCCACATTTTCTGCGCCTTCTACATTGCCCTGATATGCGGGGGCAGCGCCCACGCCGCTAGAGCACGCACCCAGCAAGAGACATGCAAGCGTCGCCGTAAAAATAGAATTTTTCATGTGTTTTGGCTCCTTAAGGCACTA
>JAYWGI010000344.1:0-5271 GCA_043779025.1 Myxococcales bacterium | reverse complement strand
CAAAAGCCTAGGTCCGATGCCATGGCGCGCGCCTCGTCGCGGCCCGGGGCCACGACCAATGTCACCTGGCTCTTACGGGCAATCTCCAGCACCGCTCGCGCCACGGCCGCACCGTAGACACCGGTGACATCGAGTCGGTTACCCGTGGCGCGGGCTCGCAGTTCCTCGCCCAAAACTGCGAACGGCTGCGCCTTGGCCAAATCTAGCGCCAAGCCCTGATCGGGGGACTCAGGGCTTTGAGGCATGGGCGAGAGGCGACACACGGAGGGACAGAACACGGCGGCCTGACATGCGAGACACCACCAAGGCGTATTCGCCAATCTCGACACGATCACCACGCACAGGCAGCCGCTCCAGCTTGTCGAGCAACAGTTGCCCCACGGTCTCGGAGGGGACGTCACCGAGGTCGATACCAAAATCTACGAGCTCATCGGGGCGTGCGCGGGCGTCAACCTCGAAGGTACCGTCGGAGTTGGCATGCACGGGGCCCGCTTCGTCGTCCGACTCATCTCGGATTTCGCCTACAATCTCCTCAAGCAAGTCCTCGAGGGTGAGTAGGCCGCTGGTGCCTCCGTACTCGTCCACCACCACCGCGATGTGGGTGCGCTTCTTCTGCATCGCCTTGAGCGCATCCACCAGCGTGGTGGTCTCGGGGACGAACAGCACCTCGCGCAAAAGAGACTCCACGGAGGGCATCTCTTGGGCATCAGAAAACGCCAAGAAGTCCTTTACATAGAGGTAGCCGGCGATGTCATCCACGCCCTTGTCGCGCATCACGAGCACGCGCGAGTACATCGCATCCCTCAACATTTTGCGTGCGTCATTGCCGCTGGTCGACAGAGGAATGACGTGGATATCTACACGTGGAACCATCGCTTGGCGCGCGGTGCGCTCTGAGAATCGAAGCACCCTCTGCAGAAGCTCTTCGCGCTGCTTCCCGGTGGCCCCGCGCCGCGCATTGGCCACCAAGATGCCCAAGATCTCCTCCTCCGAAAGCGAGCCTTCGGACAGGCCGTGGCCGGACAGCCCGAAGGCGCGCAGCACCAGGTGCGTGAGCGCCTCCAGACACCACAGAATGGGGCGCAGTGCGTAGTAGGCGGCGCGCAGAGGCCATGCCGCCCGCAGCGCCGTGGACTCCGAATGCTGTATGGCGAGCAGCTTGGGCACAAGCTCGCCGAAGAGCACATGCGCAATGGTGAACATGCCGAAGAACACTACAATGAGTGCAGTCTCCACCCAATGCGGCAGCACCATGTTGATGCGCGCGAGTAGCTTGACTACCAAGCCATGCACTGCAGGCTCGCCTACCCAGCCCAGGCCTAGGCTGGCCAGCGTAATCCCAAGCTGCGTGACCGTGAGGTAGCGGCTCATGTTGCCAGCTACTTGCAGCGCGACTTTGGCCCGCACGTCGCCCTTGCGGTCGAGCATGCCCAATCGCGTAGCGCTTACTTTGACCAAAGCGAACTCTGCGGCAACGAAGAACCCGTTAAGGGCAATGAGCACAAAGGCGAGAGCTAGACCAAGCACAGCATCAAAGAAACTATCATGGGAGGCCTTTGCCCCCAAGCTCCCATTCGCGGCCCGCGGCACCAGCGCTGCCGCTCAAGGCGTTGTACGCGTCGAGGTCCGCAAGCACGCCCATGACGTATGCGCGGGCCTCGGGGTCGGTGATCGCTTCCACCTCTTGGTCAGCGCCCAATACGCGGCTGCGTTCGGCCCAACGACGCGCCGAGAGCGAGCCTGAAAGGAAGGCCGTCGTTGCGGCGGCAATTGTTTTGTGGATGCGAAGCAAGTCGGCAAGCATTCGCGCACCGGCGTCGAGTTGCCTGGCCGGGCTTTGCTCCGAAGCGAGGGTTCTGCCCATCAGGCCACGCCCGCCATCCTTCTTAAGCAGATGCTTCAGGCTCTCTTGCCGCAGGATGGCGTACATCCATGCGGCGGGTATTTTTGCACGATTCGCAGCGTCCTCGACCAAATTCGGATAGGCCTTGGGGTAGGCGCATGCCCACGCCCACGCGTTGCTTGCGCCGGGCTTGCCGCGGAAGACCGCTGCCGGAACGCGCCCACTTAGTTCAAGCACGCGGGCGGCACGACCGAGCCTGCTGTACGCGCGGCAGAGCGCCTCTGTCTCCTGCCCACGCGCCGATGCGACGACCAAAGACTCACGAGGTCTCAACGCGGCCTCCGCTTCGTCATCCAATCCCGCGTCGTGTAGTAGGTCCACAGGTGCTGGTAGCGGAGCGGGCGCCTCCGCAGTCGCTATTTCTGCCGGTGGAGTCTGCAGCGCCGTCTCTCGCGGAGAAAATGTAGCGCCCTTGGCGTGCAAGCGGGAGCGTGCCGCGACGCTTGGCCACGAAGGTCCGGCCTCGGCCGCCACGCGTCGCCATACTGTGAGTGCTCCGTCGTGGTCTCCATCCTGCCAGGCGGCATCTCCGGCAAGCACCATCGCACGCATGGCGAGCACAGGCTGGTAGGTGTCGGCACCCAGACGTTCGAATGTTGCACGGGCTTTACGCCACTGCTTGCCGGCCAAAAATGCAAGCCCACGGCCCAAGTCTGCCTCGCGGATCTCGGTGGCGGTTGGGTAGTTTCTCACCAAGTCCGCGAAGTCCTTTTCGGTGCGTTCCCACGGACCGAAAAGCAGTCTCACACGCCCGGCGCGATACAGGGCGTCAGGGGCCCACGACGCGCGCGGAGACCGCTGCACGGCATGGCTGTAGAGTGCAGCCGATTCCTCCTCGCGCTCAGTGCTCGCGAGCGACAGGGCTTCAGCGTACAGGTCTTCGCCGTCAGTTGAGGCCGCAAGCTTGGCGCAGCGCTCGAATTGCACCGCTGCATCTACTTCACGCCCCACCGTGGCGGCAAATGCGCGTGCACGCTCGCGACACAACGTAAGAGGCGAATTCTTGCGCTCGTTCACTGTCGCCGCGCGATCCAAGGAAGCGATGGCCGCCTCCAAGCTCTGGGATTCCACCAACGCATGCGTTCGGAGAATCCAATCATCCTGCGTGGGTGGCCGCTTGGACGCGAGCATGCGTCGCAAGCTGTCACTGCCTTGAGGTGAGGCGGGGGCGTGGACAAAGACCCAATGAGCATCTTGCCAGGCATACGTGTCGTCGCGCCCATGCATGCGCAGTGCACGCAGTTGCGCTTCGAGGAGGGCAGAAAGTCTTCCGGACCCGATTGCGCGCTCGGCCAAACCCAATGCACGGGCCTCCCGCGGGCCGCGTGAATCCCCGCTCGCAAGGGCAAGCGCAGCACGCGCTAGGTTGTCCGGAGTCTCCCGCCGCAGCCAGGCGTCGGCCGCTGCCTCGTGTAGTCCCAAACGCTCGAGCGCCCGCGCGCGCATCTCAAACACACGCTCGGTAAGCAGCGGCAATGCGGTCTCCAAGCCCTCAAGCGCAAGGGCTGCACACTTGCCATCCTTCAGCTGGTCACATGCCACGGCCAACGCGTAGCGGGCGTCGCCGCGTTCGCGCGCGGGCCCAGTGAGTGCCTCGATGCCTCTACGGGCCTCTTCCCAGCGATACATTCGTACTTCATCGGCCCACTGCGGAGGCGGCGAGCTGCCTATATCTGGCGTCATCGCCGCTGAGACGGCAGCATCCACGTTCCCACTCGCAGCCGCGCCGGACCTATCCCGGCCGCACGCCGCCACAAACATCGTTGCAAACACCGCGACAGGCGACGAGAGGTAAGGAAAATACCGCGAGACACGCATCGTAGCGAGGTTCCTTTTCACGCCTCCTGGCCGTACGCAAGGGGGATGGCATATCCTCGTGCGATGAGCTCCCCACGTCCCGCAGAAACGGCCTCGCTGAAAGCGCAGGTCCTCGCCGCAAGGGCGGCTCTTAGCGCGATGAAACCGGGGCTTCGCGGCATGACCCAACGCTCCAACGCTTATGCCGATGCACTGGATGCCATGCTCCATGCGCACTTGCCAATGAATGCACTATGCAGTTGGATCGCCGTGGGGAGCTATGGCCGCAAGACCGCGGGCCCGGGGAGCGATGTAGACTTGAGGTGGTTGCTTGCTGCGCACGACGAAGCATTGTCGGAGCGCGCAGCGGCCGCGCTGAGAGGTGTGTTGGATCAAGACTTGGTGGGAGGTTGCCAGGTCTTGACCCCGCCAGAGTGGTTGACTGCGGCCCAAAATGACCTGACGGCCGCGACGGCACTGCTGGATGCACGTGTGATTGGCGCAGATGGCGGAGGCCTGGGCGTTCTTTTGCGGGAGGCCCGCGTCACGCTCTTCTCACCTTCAGAGCTTGGAGAATTTGGTGCGCGTCTTGGCGAGGAGTGTGCGCAACGCGCCGCGCGGTATGGGGCTACCGTGTATCTGCTTGAACCCGATTTACGGGCAAGCCCGGGAGGGCTTCGGGACATGGACGTGATCGGCTGGTCGGCAAGCGCCAGGTTCGGATGTGCGCCCACGGAGGCTTTTTCTGCGCTGTTGGATGCGCGTGTCATCTCGCGCAGCGTACACTCCGATCTCATGCATGCTACACGTTTTCTGCGATCCTTGCGATGTGCGCTTCATGCGCGTGCGGCGCGGCGATCGGACCGCCTCTCGTTTGACGCGCAAGAAGACGTCGCGGCGCAGATCTACCCGGGCGGGTCTTCGGCCGTAGAGCAGTTGATGCAGCGGTACTATGTGCATGCGCGCGCGGTCTCGCGTGTGCGTGAGCGCGCGCTCGATGCCTGTGCCAGCGGCGGACAAACCGCGGCACTACGGGTCCCGGCGCGCGATACGCGTTTCGTCCTGGAGGGCGGTAAGCTTGCCCTGGCTCAGCGCACGGCGCTGCATGCCGACCCGAGTTTGGCGCTATCTGCATTTGAGCATGCGGGGGTTCAGCAACTGCTTCTACACGCCGAGCTGCGAGATGCTCTGACGACATGCGCCTCGGACCCCACCTGGGCCATTGCGCTTCAGAATGCCCCCGAGGCCGGGGAGCGCTGGCTTGGGCTACTCGCAAACGGCGCGCTGATGAGCGAGCTGGACGAAACAGGAATGCTGTTCGCCATGGTGCCTGAGTTTGAGCCGGTTCGTGGGCGCGCGCATCATGACACCTACCATGTCTACACCGTGGACGTGCACAGCGTGGCCGCCGTGCGGATGCTGGCGTCCTTGGCGCGCGGTGAGGCGACGGCGGGTTTTTCCTTGGCCTCGCGTTTGGCGGCAAAGGGCTACGACAAGCGGGTGTTGCCCCTAGCCGTGCTTTTGCACGACCTGGGAAAAGGCTATCCGGATGAGGATGGCTCACGGCGCAA
>JAYWGI010000343.1:0-20402 GCA_043779025.1 Myxococcales bacterium | reverse complement strand
TGTTCCTTCATGGCAATGCGGTGAGCTTTCTGTTCGGCGCGGAGGCGGGCAGACATACAGCGCATGTGGTGCGTTGGTTGTGCGTGGCGCAGGGCCTGTTTGCGATGATGGCGCTGGGGCAAACCGTGCTTGTGGCGGTAGACCGCCGCCGCGATGCGCTCTTTGTTTCGCTCATCACCCTCGTTGTTGTCGCCGTTGGCTTTGGCGCGATTGTCGCCTCTGCCCAAGCCAAAGATCTCGTGCTGGTGACGCTTAGCGAGCGCATGGCCCTTGCGATGGCCGTTGGCGCAATCGCCTCGGCCGTCATGGTGCTCCGCGTGGTCCCGAAGTCTCTGCCTCGTTTCACACTCGTGCGTGTTGTGGTCTGGATCTGCGCCGCTCTTGGCGCGGGTGCAGCACTAGGCACCATGGGCAAGCTACAAACGCTCCTCACCGCGGCCGGCGCGGTGATGGCGTATGCTGCCTACCTCATGGTGTCAGGAGAGCTCAGCGCTGCCGAGCTGCGTGGTATCGCAAAGCTTGTCCTGCGTCGATGAGCGCAAGCCTAGGGCCCGCCCTACGCCGCGATGGCATGCACCGGAGTTTGGCTCAGCGCCGGGGGCGCAAGCACGGCGTCCTCGAGGCGTCGCATCAGCGCGGCGTCTTCGCGCAGCGATTCGCGAGACTTTTCCTTGCCATTGCCCAAAGCCACGTCGCCAAAGCGAATATGGTTTCCCGACTTCTCAAGTACGTTTCGCTCCAGGCCCAAGTCGATGAGCTCGGCCGTGCGATCGATGCCATGGCCATAGCGCAAATCGAACTCTGCTTCCGTGAATGGCGGGGAGCACTTGTTCTTTGCGAGCTTCACGCGCACGCGGTTTCCAAGTACCTCGTCGCCCACTTTGAGTGCGCCGATGCGCCGCACGTCAAGCCGCATAGAAGCGTAGAACTTAAGCGCATTTCCGCCAGTTGTGGTCTCGGGATTGCCAAAAACCACACCGATTTTTTGTCGGAGTTGGTTGATGAAAATCAACGTCGTACCTGTCTTGTGAGCGATGGCTGTGAGCTTGCGCAGCGCCTGACTCATGAGTCGCGCTTGCAGGCCCATGTGTGCGTCGCCCATGTCGCCCTCGAGCTCGGCCTTGGGTACCAATGCGGCCACACTGTCGATGACGATCACATCGACCGCGCCCGAGCGCACGAGCATCTCCGTGATCTCCAGCGCTTGCTCTCCCGTATCGGGCTGGGAGACGAGGAGCTTCTCAATGTCTACGCCGATGGCACGTGCGTACTTCACATCGAGCGCGTGCTCGGCATCAATAAAGGCGCAAATGCCGCCCACCTTTTGCGCTTCTGTCACGACGTGCAAGGCAAGGCTCGTTTTGCCGCTGGATTCTGGGCCATAGATTTCAACGACACGGCCCCGGGGGAGCCCGCCGACACCCGTTGCCAAGTCTAAAGTGAGTGAGCCGGTGGAGATCACGTCCACCGGCGTGGTGGCATCCTCGTCGCCGAGTCGCATCATGGCGCCCTTGCCAAATTGCTTTTCGACCGACGACAATACGGACTTTAGGGCTTTCCACTTTTCGTTGATTTCACTCATGATTGGCTCCTTGCTGCAATGTTTCTAAAGGTGAGATCCAGACGACAAATGTTCCGGAGAGCGCAGGCTCAAGGCTTCGGCGAGGTGCTCCGGGTGCACCTCCGTACTGCCGGCGAGATCGGCCACCGTGCGCGCAACCCGCAGCACCTTCGCGTAGGCGCGGCCTGTGAGGCCCAATACCTTGAACGCACTCTTCATGAGCGATTCGCTGGCCTCATTGAGGAACGCGATTTGCCGAAGCTCGCCACCGCTTAGGCCTGCATTTACAAGGGTCCGCGTTTGTCCCCGCTCTAAGCGTGTGGTCTGCATGCATCGTGCCTTCTGCACGCGCGCGCGGACGCTCGCAGAGGACTCTCCCGCAGACGCGGTGGCGAGATCGCTGTAGCTGGTGGACGCGAGGCTCACGCAAAGGTCGAAGCGGTCGAGCAGTGGCCCGCTCACGCGCCCGGCGTAGTTGCGTACGCGCTCGGGAGCGCACTTGCAGGCGGTGGTGCCGCCCACACCGTGGTAGCCGCACGGGCAGGGATTCATCGCGCCCACCACCATCGGGCGAGCCAGAAACTGCACTTTGTACTCTGCACGCGAGATCGTGACCTCACCGTCCTCCATGGGCTGCCGCATGGCCTCCAGTGCGCTGCGTTTGAATTCTGGGAGCTCGTCCAGAAAAAGCACGCCTTGATGCGCCAAGCTCATGTCGCCCGGTCGAGGGGGCGCGCCTCCGCCGACCAGGCCAATTTGGCTCACCGTGTGGTGCGGCGCGCGAAACGGGCGCTGTCGGGTGCGTAGCGTGCTTGTCGGGTCGCGACCTAGGCCGGCCACACTCTCTAACGCCATAACCTCCAAGGCTTCTGCCTCACTCAAGCTGGGGAGAATCCCCGGTAAGCGCTGCGCAAGCATGGTTTTTCCCGCGCCTGGAGGCCCCACGAGCAGTAGGTTGTGGCCGCCGGCCGCCGCCACTTCCAAGGCTCTGCGCGCCACCACTTGGCCATGCACATCTGCCATGTCGTGGGTGTAGCGGGCCGGGCCGGGAGCAAGGCTCTCCGCCAGCGAGAGTTGCGCCGCACCCGTTGCATGCGCGAGAACTTCCGCGAGCGTGCGGGCTACCCGCACTTCGATTCCGGTCACCAGTGCGGCCTCGGGCCCGTTGTCCCAGGGCACAATTGCGCTTCGTAGCCCTGCAGCGCGTGCGCCCAAAAGTTGCGGCAACACACCGCGCACGCCACGCAGCTCGCCCGCCAGCGAAAGCTCACCCACGCAGAGTGTGCCGTCGAAGGCCTCCTGGCTTATGCGACCGGCCGCAATCAGCACGCCGCACGCGATGGCCAAGTCGAAGGCGCTGCCCACCTTGCGCACATCGGCCGGGGCGAGGTTGACGACCACTCTGGATTCCGAAAGGTCCACGCCCACGCCGAATAGCGCGCTGCGCACGCGCACGCGGCTCTCACGGACGGCCGTCTCCGCCATGCCGACGACCTCAAAGTAGGGGACCGACAGTCGCATCTCGACTTCGACCTGGACCGGCTGTGCTTCGATGCCGAGAAGCGTTGTGGCGTGGGTGCTTGCGTACATGCTGAGGCTTCACAGCAACGTAGGGGCCAAGTCTTAAAGTTCTTTGATTCTGTGTCCCCGGGGGTGTCCACGAGGGCGGACAGAGTGTCCACGGACAGCGTGCGCGTGTGCACACGCCCCCCGTGCACCCACGCACAGGATGAACAAGTGCGTGTCCGAGAACGCTAAATTTTCAGTATTTGTGTTTGGTACGGCTTTTGCATAACCGTGTAGGTCCAGGTCGGAGCTCGTCCTTGACACCGATCCCACGGCATGAGCATGTGCATCAAATCGTTTAAATTGGGGCACTGCGGATAAAATCCGTAGTCCCCTCACTCCGAAGGAGCGCTCTGTGAACACTTCTGGCATCACCCATCGCCTTGCTTTTTTGCTGTCTGCGTCGCTAGTGAGCGCGTCAGCTGTTGCAGCGCAAGCTCCGGCGAATACAGACCCTCAAGCGCCACCAAGTGCTCCTGCCGGCACCACAACGCCCACAATTTCCGTGCCTGGTTCGGCCGGTGCCGCGTCGGACGTCTCAATTTCTCCTGCGGCAGCTCCGAAGAAGACAGCCTGGATTGACGCCTGGGCAGGCAGTTCGACATTTATCACTGGCGCCGCTGGGACGCTCAACACGTTTCTTCCATCGAGTCAGCTGTCATCTAACCCGACAGTCACCAGTTCGTTAAGCTTTTCGCCTCGTTATAGGCTCTCCAAAGCGTTTCAGCTGCGTGGCCGTATCTTGTTCAACTATGAGTGGACGGACTCGGATTCAAATACAAACCGAGGGGAAGTGGAGCTGGGTGACACCAACGTTCAGCTGTTCTACAGCGCAATCAAGCCGTTTAAGGTTCTTGGCGCCGGAGTGAAGTTTCAGCCGTTCCTCGGCGTTGGATTGCCGTCTTCCAAGCTTTCGCGCGCGCGCACGTTGTATGCGACACCGAGCATCGGCGGTCAATTGGCGACCTCTATCGAGCATGTTCTCGGCGGTGAACTCTCTTTGATAGGTATCGGCACGTATTCTCGGCCACTGTATGAATACAGCACGCCGGGTACAACTGATGCTCGGTCCTACCCTCAGCAATGCTTTGGCGGCGCATTCGGCGCGTGTGGCAGCCAGGTTTTGGGGGTCGGAAACCCTCGCGACATCGTGAGTTTGTCCCTCATTTCGGTGATAGAATGGGGAGATTGGAGTCCTGGGCTGTTCTTTAACTCCGCGACTTCGTTTCCGTACCAGTTCTCCGATACCCCGCAAGTCATTGACGGAAGCTCGTCTACAGGCAGTTCGATTCGGTTGCCCGATCGGTCCAAAACACGTCAGTCCACTTTTTTTTCGCTCTGGTTGGATTACCACGCGAATGATTGGCTTACGCCAGAGATTGGTTACTTCATGGCGCGCAATATCATTGCGGAGGATGGCTCGTACGGAAACCCTTTCTTCTCGACGGTTCAAGCGCCGACTTTCTATCTGGGCGCGAACATTCAGCTCGACTCCCTCTACAAGTCTATGACGGGCGCTCAGGCCGAGGCGGGCGTTGTCCGTGCTCAGCGTAAGCAGCCGATTCAGTTCTACTGAGTTCCTTCAGCCGAGTGCTTCGGTTTTTCGCAGATCGGTGGTATCGTTTTCGGCTATGGCCGACGCAATCCTGTCCGATCTGCTTGCCTTTTTGCACGCGAGTCCCACGCCTTTTCATGCGGTAAATCAAGCTGAGTCGCGTTTGCGCGAGGTCGGCTTCGAGCCCCTGTCCGAGGACAGCGATTGGAGTGCGTTGGAGCCCGGCTGCTATACGGTTCGCGGAGGTGACTCCAGCCTCTACGGAATTGTGCTTCCCGCAACGCCTAGAGGATTCCGTATTGTCGGTGCGCACACCGACAGCCCCAACCTGCGACTCAAACCCAAGTTCGACTATACGCGTGAGGGATACACGCAGTGGGGTGTGGAGGTATACGGCGGCGCATTGCTCAATTCGTGGCTAGATCGCGATTTGGGCGTTGCGGGGCGCTTGTCATTCGACGCGGGCAATGGCGTTGTCGCAAGCAAGCTGGTGCGCTTGGACTCGGCAGTGTGCCGCATTCCGCAACTTGCAATCCACTTGGATCGCGATGTGAACGAGCGCGGTGTGGCGCTCAACCGACAAGAGCACTTGGCGCCCGTCGCAGGCTTGGAGGGCAGCGGGTCGCGGGGCCTTCTCGAGAGCCTGGCGCGCATTTCGGGGCTTGAAGCCTCGAGTGTTCAGGGATTTGACCTGATGCTTTACGACTTGTTGGCGCCCACCATCGGCGGCATGGGCGGCGAGTTTTTGTATTCTGCACGATTAGACAACCTAGCCATGTCACACGCGGCCACAGCCGCCATGCTCGACGTCGCTAAGGCGTCGCCGTCGCATGCGGTGGTGATGGCGCTGTTTGACCATGAGGAGGTTGGAAGCCAAACGGCTTATGGCGCCGAGTCAAGTCGTTTGCCCCGCATGCTCAGCCGTATCGCCGCAAGCAAAGCGTGCGGAGGCGAAACCGGCGGCACGGAGCGCTTTGCGCGCATGCTCACGCAGTCCTGTTGCGTATCGGCCGACATGGCGCATGCGGTCCACCCCAATTACCCCGAGCGTCACGAGCAGCGTCACAAGCCCCGGCTCAACGGTGGCCCCGTCATTAAGTCCAACGCACAATCGCGCTACGCCACCTCAGGCGAAACCGGCGCGGCGTTTGCCCTCGCGTGCAAGCGCGCCGAGGTGCCCGTGCAGTATTATGTGCATCGTACAGACTTACCGTGTGGCACCACCATCGGACCCATTACCTCGACCCAGCTAGGTATCCCCACCGTCGATGTGGGTAGTCCGATGCTGAGCATGCACTCCGCACGCGAAATGGGCGGCACGGCAGACCCCGCGCTGATGGTGCGCGCGCTCGTGAGCTTTCTCTGCGCATGAGTCGAAGCCTCGTGAGGGCCTGCGCGCTTCTGGCCTGCCTCGCATCGGTGGGGCCACTAGGTTGCAAGCCCAAGTTAGGGGCACAGTGCAAGCCCGGCACGTCCGCCTGCGCGGACGCACGCACAGCCCTGGTCTGCAACGACCGGGGTTTACTGGAGGCTCAAGCGTGCGCTGGTGAATGCAAAAAGCAGGGCGAGCGACTCACTTGCACTGGGGCGGTATCGTCTCCTCAGAGTGTCTGCGCTTCGCTTGGAGAGTACGCATGCACGGGCGACAAACGAACGCTGCTTCAGTGCGAAGCCGGCCACTACGCTATCCGTGCAGCATGCATGGGACCCGAGGGCTGCAAGGGGACCGGCAAAACCTATTCTTGCGACAGCACCTATGCGGTGCGCCAGTCGCCTTGCGTCGAATCCGGGCGCTTTGCGTGTGCCATGAGTCGCGCCGAGCTTTTGGTCTGTCAAGGAGGCTTGTGGTCGCCAGAATGGCCATGCCGAGGTCCGCAGGGATGTAGCTTGGGGCCCGGTGGCGATCAGGCGCGTTGCGACATGAGCTACGCGTTAGCAAACGACCCCTGCAGCCAACCCGGCTACCTAGCTTGCAGCACGGATGGCCGCACGGAACTCGTATGTCGCGGAGCCTCCTTTACCCCATCACGAGCATGCCCAGGCGGGTGCAAAGTCAACGGGGGTCAGCGCGTAGACTGCATGTAGAGTGCATGCATTTGCGTGTGCTCTACAATGGTGGGGTCACCGCGGCCAAAACGAAAGGAAGCCCCCGGGTCTCTACAGGCGGAAGCGTCTCCAACAGCGTGCAGTCTGCACTCTTTGTGAAGCGTCGGACCCGACCGCGCTTGTCTTGGCGGTCACCTACAAACAGTACTTCGTGCGCCCATGCGAGGCCGGTGAGACTATACCCCGATGTCGGGGCAATCGCGGTTCGTACGCTTCTGTCGGGGCTCCGCGTATCGAAGCTGACGAGCGTTGTGCGCCTTGCTTCGCTGCTGTCGACCACGATGGCGCTGCCGCAGTTGCCGGAAACTCGCACCGAGGTGGGGCTGCCGCCGAGTGTTGATTCGCTGACGAGGAGTGTTGAACGGCCTTGGAGCATGTCGAGCTGTTCGATGCCTGCCCGTGTTTCAATAGCGCTTGAAAAACTCCCCGGGGCGGCTGCGTAGGCCTCGTTCGCGTGCACGTCCAGCGCCCCAAACAAATTCCAGCTCTGCGTGTCGGTGCGCCTTGTTTCGCGCATCGTTTTGGGGTCGACAAACACGATGCGTGCGGTACTTTTTGGGGTGAAGTCCGCGTTGCTCAGGCGCGCAAACCAGGTGACCATTTCCTCCCGGCCGTCGTGCTCATAGCGATGTACGAAGGTGGCTTGCGGCTCACCATCGTCGTCAACATCGGCAAGCGTCATCGGCCATTTGCTGCCGTCGGGCGCCACGCGTAGCAGGGGGATGGAGGCGAAGTTGGCGACCCACAGCGCACCATCGCTGCTGCGCGCTGCATCCTGTGGGTTCAGCAGTGGCGACATGGCCGAGGCTCGCAGCGCCACTTGGCTTTGAGGCAGGCCGCAGCCGGGCGACAGCGTGAGCACGGTGTCGAAGTCTCGCGCGAGCAGAAGGGCGTCGGCGCCGTGGGCTGCCAGCATCACGTCCGCACCGAGGTCGGCCCCCGTCACGTCCTGCGCCGTTCCGTCGGCGAGAATGCTCCCAACTCTCGCGCTTTTGAAGTCACTGTAGAGTGCATATATCTCTGCGCCCGGACATGCGCTTGCGCTTTGAGGGGGCGCGTCGGTGCACCCTGTCGTCGCGCAACCTATGGCGGCCAGCAACGCGACAAGCTTTTTTACAGCTCTTTCCTTGAGTGGAGGGGCTCGGAACCCGCTTTGCGTCATGTGTGTTCCTTAGCGTGTTTGTGGAACGATGTGCGTAGCGCATTGCGCAGTCCGCGACTCAACGCGCCATAAAATGCGTGGCTGATGCGTTATTCTTGTCAGGCTTCTTCACGCTGAAGTGCACTTGGCGTACGGTCCCCCCATGCGGTACGCACGCGGTCTTTGGGTGTCGTCGGTCATCAGCTGTTTGGTGTTGGCGTGCGCGCACGGTGAACGAACGGGCCTGGAGGACGATAGCCTTCAAAGCGCCCCCAGCAATCAGAACCCGCTGCTCGATGCCGTGGTGGGCGCCGCGTCTGATGGTGCGCCTTCGCGCGATGCGCAGCGAGCGCCCGGTGACGCCGACTCGTTGCAAGATACAAGCATGCCAGCGGACGCGTCGGAGGTGTCCGACGCGGTTGCAGCTATCGATTCGGGCCGCCCCGGTGCATCCTCTGCCGACTCGGGTCGTGCAGATGCCACCGTGGACTCCGGCGTAGATGCTTCCCGCACCGATGCCCGTCCGCCAGGCGCCGACGCGGCGCGCGCGGATGCGGGCCCTGTAGCCTGTGAGTCTGCCATCACCTGCGCCACATCCGACGTGGGTGGGCAATACCTGATTGTCGGCGACGAGGATGGTCGCCACATCGGTCTACGTGGTGGATATCCGACTTTCTTCCAGCTCACGGTCTCGGAGAGTTCGGGCTACCTGATTGACTTGGGAGCCCGTTTGCAGCTGAGCTCGCCTGCGAGCGCGAACTACGAGTTGCGCGTGTACCCGAGCTCCCCGGGCACGTGCGCCTCCGCCTC
Organism: Myxococcales bacterium; assembly: GCA_043779025.1. GTDB lineage: Bacteria > Myxococcota_A > Polyangia > Polyangiales > Polyangiaceae > JAAFHJ01. The sequence goes on along the minus strand of JAYWGI010000343.1, from coordinate 11,663 downwards.
GCTGCGCGGGGCCAATGTGCTGAGTTCGCGCGTCGATGCGGCCGGGTCACAGAGCTACATGGTGATCGTCGAAGTGCGTGCCGTGTCAGGGACCTGCGGTCTCGGTGAGTGGACGCTAGACATCGATTCCGAACCCAACGAGCAATAGTCGTAGGTCCCATCTGCAGGGACATTGGCTACTTCTTCTTGGGATGTTCCTGGCGCGGCCCCAGGTGTTCTGCAAGCGCCATGTGGGCTTGCATCGCGCCCTGAATGCTCGCGCGTAGCTCGTCGCTCTGCACCTCGGCGAGTGCGTCTTTCAAGTCGCTAGGCAAGGGGCGCGGCGCTGGCACCGTGCGTTCTACGCGGCGTTCGATCGGGGCATCCGGCTTGTGCACCTGCCCCATGGAGAAGCGCAAGCGCCGAACATGCACGCCTCCCTTGGCGAGCTCGGCACGAATCTCGCGCTCGAGGAGTGCGAGCTCGTTCGCCCAGATGTTGCTTGCTACGCGAATCCACAGCGTGTCTCCATCAATACGTAGTGCTTCGGCGTGAGCGGCCACCTGAACGCCCAACGCCTGACGCCAAACCGAGTACGGAACCACGACCTCGCGGCGCGGAGCATCCTTCGAAGCCAGCGCACGACCGTCGAGCACATGCTCGAAGCTCACAGGTTTTGTGAGGCGTTTGCGTCTAGGGGGGCGAGCCATTCTGGGCGTTCAGGCAAGCGTGACGCGGTAGTCAAACAAGGTCTCAAACAGCTTGGCCTTGTCGGTGAGCGCCCACTCCTCAAGTGCGCGATCTCCCTTGCCACTAAGGCGCAGTGAGACCTGCTTTCGTGGCTCGTGAACCTGTGCACGCACACCGTTGACGCGTCCCAAGTGCTCCTTGTCGAGTGCGTCGGCAATACGCAAAATGGCGGTAATTTTCCTCACGATCAGCCGATGTTCGCGAGATAAATCTTTGAACCCAGGGTTTTCGTCCTTGGGCTCGCCCTTGCGGTGGTAGCGCGCGACCAAAGACACCATCGTCCGCTCCAAGCGTGACAGACCCATGATGTCCGAGTGCTCCACGATGTACTGGCTGTGCTTGTGGTGCCCCTCGTACCGAATGCGGTCGCCCACGTCGTGCAGCCACGCCGAAGCGCGAAGCAACAGCTTCTCGCGCGCACTCATTTCGTGCAGCGGGGCAAGGTCATCGAACAACTGCGCGCACAGGTTGTCCACCGAACGCGCGTGCTCCTCGTCAAAGCCGAAGCGGCGACCCAGCGCGAGGCATGCGTCCAGCGTCAGTTGGTCCTGAGCGTTCTCGTCCCAGAGCTGAAAGTGGCGCTCGACCAACTCGATCAGCAAGCCTTCTTTGAGGCCTACGCCTGGAGCCGCGATTTGAGTGACGCCCAGCCGCTCAGCCACACGCAGAAAGATGGTTGCGGCAGGCACCAAGGTGTCTGCGCGATCGGGCCTCAAGTTGAACGAGACGCGCCGGTCATCTGTGCTCATTGCGCAGAGCTTGGGCAACAAACCACGAAGCGCGGCGACATCGATGGCTTTGGTGCCCAACACCTTCTGCGCACTGGGAATCAGGCTCGCGAGCGTTTCTACGTTGCCACCTGTTGCGATGAGCGCATGCTTTTCTGCTGCCCATTCGCGAGATGGTATCTCGGAGAGCGTGCGGTCGATGGCTTCAACCAGCAATGTCTGATGATGCGCGTCGATGTCAGAAGTTCCAGCCAAGAACATTCCGAGCAGCCGCACCGTGCCTAGCGGCAACGAGGTGCTGAACCTGGCGGTGCCGCTCTCGAGCCGTGTCATCTCGGTCGAGCCCCCACCGACGTCTGCAAGCCACACAGTGCGCCCGGCGAGCGCGAGCTTGCGCGACACCGCAAGCTGCAGGATGCGGGCTTCCTCCACGCCCTCGATGACCTCGAGATGAATGTCGGCCTCACGCCGCGCGCGCTCCACGAGCACTTCTGCATTGCGTGTCTCGCGCACCGCGCTTGTGGCCGTGGCGCGGTAAGCCACCACCCCCGTGTCCTCTATCACCTTTCGAAACTCGCGCAGGGCCACGCAGGCCGCGCGCAACGCGTCCGGACTAAGCTCGCGCGTTGTGAATGCGTCGGCGCCTAGGCGCACCGCGGCACGGCGACTCTCTACCTCGGCAAACGCATTGGCGTCCGTAGGGTGTGAGGCCTCCACAACACGCAAGCGCATGGCGTTTGACCCAATGTCGATGGCGGCGAAGCGAGGCATGTTCGTTCCCGGTTGGCTCCGGCGTTTGGAGAGCGTAAGGCAGAGGTCGTGTCCGACCAAGAGACTTCTACACGTTCGCGCGGGATGGTGCTGTTTGCAGCCACGTGGCTTGCATGCGCGCTTCTCGGGACGGTGCTGCAAGGCAGCACCGCGGCAGGGGTAGCCACTGTGGTGGGTTTCGGATGGTTGGGCTACGCAGTGCACAAGTACGGCCGCGCGGGTTTTTAGCGCGGTCTAGAACGCGCTACGCATCGGCCGAGCCGAGCACCTGATCGGCCACTTGTGCCATCGTTCGAACCGCAATACGTCCGCGCGCTGTCTGCGCTGCAACCTCCGCGAAGATGGCGCGAAGTACCGTATACAAATCCTCGGACGATGCCAAGTTGAACGGGTGAAACCAGAGGTGAAAGATTCCCCCGGTATCAATCGCGTTTCGGATGCCGAGAATCGCTTTGCGTATGCTCGCCTCGGGTGAGATGTACGCGCGCACGCCGCTTCGGTGGAGTAGGCACATCGAGCCCGGGATGTTGACCATCCCCGGGTAGGCCTCGCGCGCAAACACGGCAGGCGCGGCAATACCCAAGAACTGATCGCTTAAATGCCCGAGCCGGCGTGCGGGGCCGCGAAGGTGGTTGAACCAGGTCGGGTCCTCGCCGCGGTAAGCACGAATGCCTCGCTTGCGAAGCTCCTCGTGGTGCCCCTCCACGTTGCGCGGAAAGATGAAACTGCGCAGCGAGAGACCGCGAGCACGTGCGACGTCGAGGCACGCATCCAAGTCGCTCGCGGCTGCTGCGACGCTACAACCGGGGTCGCCGTAGACCATGTGCGTAAACGAGTGACAACCCACCTCGTGAGGTGTTTTGCGGGCCAGGATGTCGTCTAAAATATCGTCGCCGTAGTATAGCGGCGCCTGTTCTCTGTTGCTGCAAGGGTCGCGCTCTAGCCAGTCATTTCCCTTGTAGAATGCGTGTGTGGGGCGAACGATTTCTGGGTGGGCCCGTCCGTCTTCGCCGCGCGTGCATTCACGCAAGAGCAAGTGACCGACCAGCGCCCAAGTAGACGCAATGCCGTACTCGTCCTGCAAGTCGAGCAGTCGTCGAACCACCCCACGTGTGTCCGGGTTTTGAGCCCCAAAGTCGGCGTCGCTCGTGTGGTCGAAACTGCCCCAGATAAGTTCCTTGTCCAAGCTCAGAACAAATGACGACGCGGGGCCGGCAGACATTGGGTCGCGCGCGCCCTAACGACGTCCGGTGAGAACCATGTGGTTCGCCAAGTTTCGCACACCCGGCAGGTCGCAAACCATGTCGTCGGCCTTCTCTGCGGCGCGAAGAATCTGACCTACCAGCGACGGGGCGACGCGGGCGACCACGTGCCAAGGGCCAATAAAGGCACCATGCACCTCGGCGTGCGCGAAGCCAGCGTCGTTCATCAACCTGAGCGCAGAGCCCTCAGTGACGAAGGTATGCTTCACCTTTGTAAAGCTTGGTATGGGCAACCGCGCCGTGACTTGATTGATGAGCGCATAGCCGTTGAGGGCGAGAGCCGGCGCGGCCGTGATAAAGGCCGTCCCACCGGGCTTGAGCACACGGCACATCTCGCGAATGCTCTTGAGTGGATCGGCCAAGTAGCGAATCACCTCGACGCTAATCACTGCGTCAAAGGTGCCGTCAGCAAAAGGAAGCTGCTCCGAGTCGCCATCGATGACGTTCAGCTTCTGATCAAGTGCGCGCCTTCGCATGCTCTCGGCCGGCTCAACGCCCGACACGTCGAAGCCTTGATCACGTAGGCGCACCATGTTGAAACCCGTACCGCAGCCCACATCGAGGATTTTGGACCCAGGCGCCAGGGTGGCCATCTCGGCCGCCAGCATCGCCTCAATCTTCATCCTTCCGTAGGTGAAGGTTGAGCTGTAGGGGTCACGCGCGAGCTCCTTGTACCGAGCATCGAACTCTGGGGCTTGGCGGTCGTGAACCTCTACGGCGTGTTGCTTGTCGGCGGCGAGCGTGCTGGGCATGGCCTCCGACTATGCCACCGGGGGACCACCCCAGGCAAGACGTGAGTGTTGTTGTGTAATGCGAATGTGCTACGCCTCGGCCCACAAATGAAGAACGTGGATGTCGCAACGGTCGAGGGCTTCGGTGACGAGTGGAGCCGTATGCCGCAGGACACCGTAAGCGATGCTGAGGTGCAGCGTTCGTTCGAGTTGTACTTTGGGGTTTTCCCATGGTCTGCACTCCCGACGGAGGCGCGCGGATGTGACTTTGGTTGTGGCAGTGGCCGTTGGGCAGCTAAAGTGGCCCCGAAGGTTGGACACCTGACGGTGCTTGATGCCAGCGAGGAGGCGCTTGAGGTCGCCAAAACCAACCTTGCGGACCACCCCAACGTGAAGCCCGTGCACGCCAGCGTTTCAGATACTCCGTTTGCGACAGCATCGTTGGATTTTGCCTACTCGTTGGGTGTGCTCCACCACGTGCCGGACACGGATGCCGCCGTCGCAGAGATCGCCCGCGTGCTCAAACCTGGAGCGCCATTTTTGGTGTATTTGTATTATGCATTTGACAACCGCGCGCCATGGTTTCGTGCATTGTGGCAGCTGAGCGACGTGGGTCGCAAACGGATCTCACGCTTGCCGCATGGCCCGCGCTATGCGGTAAGCCAAGCCATTGCCGGGCTTGTGTACTGGCCGCTGGCACGTGCAGGAGGCGCCCTGAAGCGCGTTGGCGCACTGCCCGAATCCTGGCCACTCAAGTTCTATGTAAACCACTCTTTTTATGTCATGCGTACTGATGCTTTGGACCGCTTTGGAACCCAACTGGAAAAGCGATACACGAAGGAAGAGTGCATCGCCCTGCTTGAGCGACACGGCTTTAAGGATGTGCGTGTCTCCACCGAGATGCCGTACTGGACGCTCTGCGGAATCCGCGCGTAGCCCCGGACACCGAAGTAGCTGCATAGGCGGCTCGATGCGGCGAATCGCGAATTCTCCTTGACGACTTTCGCGTGTGCAAGGTACATCCCGCTGCGCCTCAGAACACGCGAAGGTGGCGAAATTGGCAGACGCACTAGCTTGAGGTGCTAGCGGGTAACACCGTACGGGTTCAAGTCCCGTCCTTCGCACTGAACAAAACTGCCGCACAGTCTCTAGAGATTGTGCGGCGGTTTCGTATTCTCGGCCGGCACGCACTGTCGCAACCGATGTGACGGGTTTGACGCGGATGGGTGCCCCACAGAGGTCTCAATCTGCTAGCACGGCGGCTCTACAGCGATGACCAAGCCCACATACGAACGTCTCTCCCCGAAGGCTCAGACCGACCTGCTCGCGCGCATTGTTGCGTCATGCAGTGGCCACCTCGAGCGGCGCACAAGCGTGGTGTTCGATCTAGACGGCACGCTGTTGGAAAACCGTCCGCGCACGGCTGCTATCTTTTGCGAGCTCGCGGAGAGCTGGGCGGCGCGGGGTGTTTCAGAGCATGCCCAGTTGCGGGGCGCCGCATCTACACAAATGGGGTACCTGGTGAGCGAATCCTTGGCGCGTCTCGGGGTGACACAGCCGCAGCTCGTCAAGGAAGTCGAACAGTTCTGGAGGGAACGCTTTTTCGCGGATGCGTATATGCGTCATGACCATGCTTTGCCAGGAGCCGTTGCTTTCGCGCGAGCCTGCTACGAGGCTGGTGCAAACTTGGTGTATTTTACAGGTAGAGACCTTCCCAATATGGCCCTCGGCAGCTTTGCGAGCTTGCGCGATGCGGGGTTTCCGATCGGTGTGTCAGGTACCGAGCTGGTGCTTAAGCCTGCGTTCGAGATACCGGACGAGCAGTACAAGCGCGGCGCGTCCAGGGCGCTTTTGCGCTCCGGCGAGCCGGTGGCCTTCTTTGACAACGAGCCTGGCAACAGCAATGCGTTTCTTGAGCTGTTCCCGCAAGCAGTAAGTGTGTTCGTGGACACCCAGCATGCGCCGCACGCTCCGGCGCTCTCCTCAGGAGTGCATGTGATCGGTGACTTCGTCCGCGCGGTCTAATGCGCCATCCGATGCAACATTGCCTGCTGTTTGGCGTGATTTTGTGTGTGGGATGCAGCGATCGCGGGCGCGGTTACACCGCGCCCGTGCCGGAGCGACAAAGTCCGCAGGCGCAGGTAGTGCCCGCACCACTCGGACAACCTGTAGATTCCAACGACGCAGCGGTGGAGGCCTCTCGGGCGGTAACCAGCGATGCGTTGGCTCCAGAGGACATGCCCCTGCCCATCGGGCAGAAGGCTTTTCCCGTGCTCATGTCGTTTCGTAGTGAGGGGCAGCAGAGCCGTTTGGTTGGACAGTTGGGGTCATCACGCATTTGGTTGAGAAGCAGCGGCGATGAGGGGTTCGTGATGCCGTATCCCTTCGAGCTTCGAGCGCGCGCCGATCGGGCCGGACACCTACTGTTGTGGGAGGCAAACAAGGTGATGCGTTTCTTGTCGGCGGGAGGGCTGCGCCCCTTTTTTGCGGACGGTTCTTTCGACGTTGCGCCGCTTGCCTCCGTGTTGAACGGAACGGAGGCTGTTCGACAAGCGCCAGCCGCACGTGTTCACATTCAAATGTCGAAGCGGGCAGGGGTGGGTGATGCAGGATTTTTGCTCGTAAAAATGCTCGCCGAATTTGCTCAAGCGACGCCGTCTCTGATGTCATGTAGCCTCGACGAATTCCCGTCGAAGCTGGTCTATGAATGGCAGGGCGAGCCTCATGAGAGCATGATGGTGACCGTCGAGCTGGGGGCAAAGCAGGAGCCCTTTGTGGCATCCTCGTGGCCTGTGCCGCCGCCGGGGGGCGCTTGGGCTACGCGTCGTGAGTACCCGCCCGTACGCCTGAAAGGCGCGCAAGAACGCTTTATGGGAGCGAGTGACAGTGGCGCGCTTACAGTCACCAACCGCACCAATCTGCGGCGTCTGGTGTTGCTCGATGGAACCCCCGTCGCCTGGCTAGGCGCAGGCGAGTCCGTGCTGCTCGACGCAGTTCGCAAGGGGAGCTACCCACTGGACTGCAGAAGCTTCTGGGGTGATGAGCGCCTCCCCGGCACCGTCGCGCAAGTTCCGGGCAAAGTGAGTTGTGGGGACCTTCCCGCAAGGTGAGGGACGTTAATTGAGGTTGTAGTCCTCTACCCCGAACGTGACATCGAGCGTCCCTTCGGAATCCATCTGTCCGCGCAAAGCCTCGTGCACAAGTTGCAACACGTCGAAACGTGTAGAAGGCAGATAATATTCGTCGGCTTCGCTCTCCGGGAGCGCGGCGATACGCGCCATTACCGGTTCGCGCATCGCGTCATCAAAGTCGAGGTGAGCGTGCCACCCATCGGTCTCGTCGGAGAGGAGCGCCTCGCGCGCGATGCCCACCGGGTTCGTCGATAGGTGCGCGTGTTCAAACAGGAGCCGCCACTTGGCCATGTCGTCGTCCAGTTGCCACTGGGCTCCGAAGCTCCGCCTGAACACCTCGCCCAAATAGGCGCCGATAGACGACTGAAGCAAATCCAAGACCTCCGGCCGCGTGCCCACCTCTGCGTGGGATTCGCGCACATAGTGGTCTAAAACACTCAGCGTATCGCTGCTGAAGTCCAGCTCAACCCCGTATTTTCGCTTCAAATAGGCCACACAGCTGTTTGAGAGCTCCTCAATTTGCTGGGGAGCAGGGCCAAGTTCTGGGATTGATTCGTTCCACGCGGGGGGGACGTCCGGGGCGTTGTTGTCGTTCACCCACGAAGACTTAGCAAATGCGGGCTGGTTTTTGCTACACCTGCTCGTTCACATGCGCCTCGGCATCTTTAGTGACACTCATGCAAACTACGAGGCTCTGTGCGCCGTGCTCGAGGCGTTTCGCCATGAGCACATCGATCGCTACCATTGCTTAGGCGATACGGTCGGTTACGGCGGCACGCCCAACGAGTGTGTCGACATCGTGCGCCAAGTCGCCGACATCACCATTCTCGGCAACCACGATGCTGCCGTCGCAGGCCGCATGGACTACTCGTATTACTACGAGGCCGCACGTCATGCGCTCGACGCGCACGTGTCCTTGCTCACGCAGGAGAACTTGGCATGGCTGCGTGGCTTGCCCTATCAACACATGCTCACCGAGCAGGGCGTGCTGCTTTGCCACGGCTCGCCGGTGCGCATCGAAGAGTTTGAGTACATCTTCCACCCCGATCAGGCGCGGGAGTGTTTGCCAATCTACGAGGAGCTTGGGCACCTCACGGTGATTGGTCACTCGCATTTGTGCAAAGTATTTGAGCTCACCCGCACCAGCGTGCAGGAGCTCGCGCCCAATGACTTCACGCTCGCGCCCGACAAGAAGTACATTGTCTCGGTGGGCTCAGTAGGTCAGCCCCGCGACTATGACAACCGCGCGTCTTACACGGTGTTTGACAGCGACGCGAAGCGCTTCGAGTTCAAACGCATTGAGTACGACATCGAGCTTGCGGCGGCAAAAATCCGCCGGATTCGCCTGGCTGCGAACTTTGCCGATCGCTTGTACCTCGGCCAGTAAATCGCCCGTCACTCAATTGGCCAAAACGCGCGCTGACGACCGCATGGTGGAGCTTGGCATGGCTGCATCGCGAGCCAAAGCTGCGGCCTTGATTCTCACCGGAGATGTTCTGCACGGCGATTTGCGCGTGCAGTCTGCAGGTATGATGCTGGCCGTGCATGCGGAGCTGCGATTGCGTGGTGAGGCATGCCCCTATGTGTCTAGAGGCGGCATTAAGCTGGAAGGCGCACTGCGCGAGTTCGGCGTGGTTGTGGCCGGGAAACGCTGCATGGACGTTGGCGCGTCAACGGGTGGCTTCACGGATTGTCTGTTGCTGCATGGCGCGCGAGAGGTTGTGGCCGTCGACGTGGCGTATGGGATTTTGGCCCACAAGCTCCGTCGTGATCCGCGCGTGCGTAATATGGAGCGTACCAATGCGCGCGCGCTAACGGCCGACGCATGTGGTGGCATGCTCGATCTCACCGTGGTGGACGCGTCGTTTATTGCACTCTACAAACTTATGGATGGCATCGCGCGTTGCACCCGCGACGGTGGCGAATTGGTGGCGCTTATCAAACCGCAGTTTGAGGCCGACAGACACGCGGTTGCTGCGGGCCAAGGTGTGATCCGCGACGTAGCTGTCCGCCAGCACGCCATTGAAACTGCGGTGCGTTCGGTGCAGGCTGCAGGCTTCGAAATTTTACGCGTCACAGATTGCGTGCTGCCAGGCCCCAAGGGCAATGTCGAAGCCTTTGTGTACGCCAGGCGCCTAGGGCCGCAGCGTATTTAGTCACGTTCGACGGGCAGGCCCGCGGCGTTCCACGCAATCATGCCACCGGTCATATTCATGGCGCGGGTGAAGCCCTGGGTGGCAAGCCACGCAGCCGCTTGCCCCGAGCGGCCCCCTGAGCGGCAAATGAGCACAATATCTTCGTTGTGATTCCAATCGTCCACTTTAGCGGGCACGGTGCCCAACGGCACGAGAATGGTGCCGGCGGCATGCCCCAGCTCGGCGTTGAACTCGTGCACTTCGCGCACGTCTACGAGCTTTACGCCCGTGGATGCGTGCACCAACGCAGGGGTCACGTCGCGGTAGCCTTGGTGGTTGGGAGAGGCTTCGTCGAAGAGTGTCATGCGCAAAGCTTCTAGTCAGTTCCTTGCGGGGTGCGCCACTAGGATCGGCCCGTTACGGCAAGCACGCTTTCTTCGACGACATCGAGCAGGAGGGCGATTTCGACATCCGTGCTGACCAACGGGGGGCACACGTACACGGTGTTGCCCAACGGGCGCAGGTAGACTCCGCGCCGGCGCGCCTCCTCGTAGACGTGCCAGCCGACTTGCCCAAGATAGCCTCCCACAGCATGGGTGGCTGGCAGGTCGATGGCTGCGATGGCGCCCAGCGCGCGTGACGCAGCGGCACCCGTGGCGCCGGCGAGACGCTCAAAGCGTGGTGCCAGCACCTGCTGCATCGCGGCTGCGCGCGCGACCAAGTTCTCATCACGCATCACCGCGAGGACTTCGCGCGCCACGTGACAGCCTAGCGGGTGCCCACAAAAGGTATGGCCGTAGTAAAACGCTCTGGAGGCCTCGCCGCGAAACGCGTGCTCGACGCGCGCGGTGGTTAGCAGCGCCCCCATAGGCAAAATGCTGGCGAATGTCTTTCCGATGCACATGATGTCGCCCCAGATGTCGGCGTGTTCGCTCGCCCACATACGGCCCGTGCGTCCGTAGCCTGCAAACACCTCGTCCACGATGAGTAGAACATCGTGCTCGGTGCATGCTGCACGCAGTTTGCGCAGGAGTTCCGGCGGATACATCCACATGCCGTTAGCGCCTTGCACCATGGGCTCCACCACCACGGCGGCAATGGTGTCGCCGTGGGCGCGTAGCTCCGCCGAGATGGCCTCAAAGCATTGCGTGTAGCTTGCATACTCCGGTGTGGGGGCGTGAAAGCAATCGAGCAGCACGCCTGCAAAAGGTTTGCGGAACACCTCCACACCGCCCAGGCTTGCAACTCCCAGCGTGTCGCCATGAAAGGCGCCATCGAGCGCCACAAAGCGCGTCTTCTTGGGCGCTCCCGATTGCGCCCAAAACTGCAGCGCCATCTTCATGGCGGCCTCTAACGCGGTGGAACCGTTGTCTGTGTAAAATACATGATTGTAAGCGCCCGCGGTCGTGTCGCAGAGCTCAGAGGCAAGCGCCGCAGCCGGCTCGTGCGTGATGCCTGCCAGCGAGCAATGCGCCATGCGGCTTGCCTGCTCGGTGAGCGCCCGCAAGAGCCTTGGGTGCCCGTGGCCCAAGGAGGCGACCCACCATGAGCTGTTGGCGTCCAAATAGAGCTGCCCGTTGATGTCTGTAAGATACACGCCTTTTGCGTGTGAGATTACAAGCGAGTCACGACCTCGATATACATCCATCGGCGTATAGGGGTGCCAGACGTGCGCGCGATCGAGCGCGACAATCTCATCGCGGGTGAGGCTCATCACTGACTCGTGGCGTCAACGAGCCTTAGCGCGCTTGCACTGCAGCGGCGGGCTTCAGTTGCATCTCTGGTGGCCGGGGCGGCACGGGCTTCTTAGGCATGGGCAACACGTCGCGTGGAGGAGGTTGCGGCAGCATGGACCCGGGCGAGCCAAGCGGGCCAGTCGCGGGGGCTGCGGCCGTGCTTGCAGGCGCATCAGGTGTCGCCTCGCGGTTGATCACGAACTCGCGCGAGGTGGTGTTCCACGCTCCGGGGACAAGGGCACCGTCGGCTGCAAGCAGTTCTGTCTTGATGCTATATTTGCCACTAGGCAGGTGATCCAAAAACAGCGGCGCGCCGAACGCGGTCACGGTGTAGCTGAGCGGAGCAGTGAGCGCGCCGCCTTCAACCGTTACCTTCACGGAGTTCTTTGCGGTCCCAAGCTCTACGTTGAGGAGCTGAAAGTCGACGAGCACATGATTGC
>JAYWGI010000342.1:0-1961 GCA_043779025.1 Myxococcales bacterium | reverse complement strand
AGCGCACCTCCAGGCTATGACGCATGCTGCTGCGATCGGCTTTGACCAGCAGATCTCCTGGCAGATAAGAGAGCAAGTTGTGCCGCAGCACGCGATGCAGCGCGCTCCCCTGCCCCTCAAGCTCGGTGGACCATGCAACCATGGCCGCCGAGTCGACGGGCTCTTTCAGGACCGAGCCCAGCTCGGCGCCCGCATAGGGATACATGGCCAGCAAGCGCTCGGAGAGCGTGCCGCCCAAGCTTCGAGCAAGTCTGCCAGCACGCGAGAGCGGGTCACGCTCGGACGCACGCGCAGGGATGCGGCGGCCCGCGATGGCTGCCCATTCGCGCAAGCCCGCCGGCAGACTCTCGGCGTAGCGCGCCACCGCAAAACGCGTGTATCCTGCAAATACTTCGTCGCCGCCGTCTCCGCTGAGGGCGACGGTCACGTGCTCGCGCGTAAGCTTTGAGACCACGCTGGTAGGCAATGCGGACGAGTCGCCGAAGGGCCCATCGTGGCTGTCCACCAAGCTATCCACCAAGTCCCACGACACCGGCTGCATCGTGAAGGTGGTGTGCGTCGCGCCAATATGTTTGGCCATGCGCTCCGCGTGCGCTGTCTCGTCATAACGCGCGTCGCCTGAGAAGCCGATGCTAAACGTGCGCAAGCCCGAGCCCAAGCGCTTGGCCGCGATGGCACACACAATGCTAGAGTCGATACCGCCCGACAAGAACGCACCCACGGGCACATCGGCCACCAAGCGCTTCTCTACGGCTGCCGTGACTCGGTCGCGCACGCCCTGCAAGATCTCGGCGGTGGGCACCCGTAACGTGGATTCGACCACATCTACCCCTGTGTAGAACACACGCGGGGCCGCGCCGGGCTCGAACAGCAGGCCTTGGTTCGGAGCCACTTGCAGCACGCCCTCGTTCACGGAAGCCGCGTGCGGCATGTACCCCAATGTGTACAGCCAAGGCAGCGATGCGCGGTCAAACCGGAGGGCGACGCCCAGCGCGCGCAGCGCTTTGGGCTCCGATGCGAAAACCGTACGCGTGCCATCCTGAGAATAAAATAGGGGCTTTTTCCCGAACCGATCGCGCACCAGACGCAATGCGCGGGACTCGGTGTCGTAGAGCGCGATAGCGTACATGCCCTCGAGCTTGGCCCACAGCCGGTCCCCCCACTCCGTGTACCCTGCAAGCACCACCTCGGTGTCACCCGTGGTGCGAAACGTGTGGCCGCGGGCTTGCAACTCAGTGCGCAATGCACGGAAGTTGTACACCTCGCCGTTGAACACGAGGATGAACTTGCCATGCGAGCTTCGCATGGGCTGCCCTGCGCGCAGGTCCAAGTCCACGATGGCCAAACGCGCGAAGCCGAAGCCCGCATCCCCGTGCATCACACACAATTGCGTGTCCGGACCGCGATGCACGATGGAGTGCACCGAGCGCATCAAGCGCGCCTTGTCTACAGGCGCGCCGCCATGAACCTCACCCGCAAAGCCGCACACGGGGGCGCCTTACCAAACCTTCCATGGCGGCGTGCTGGCCCACAAGCCCTCAAGCACCTTCAAGTCACGTACAGTGTCCATGCATTGCCAAAACCCTTCATGCTTGTAGGCCATCAGCTCGCCTTCGCGGGCCAGCTGCTCCAGCGTATGCGCCTCAAGGATACAGTCGTCACCGCCCAAGCACTTGAACACCGCGGGCTCAAACACCATAAATCCACCGTTGATCCAGCCCTCGCCGACTTGTGGCTTTTCGGTGAACTCCGAGACCCTGTCGCCTTCAAACACAAGGCCCCCGAAGCGGGCGGGCGGACGCACCGCGGTGACGGTCGCTATCTTACCGTGGGCTTTGTGAAACGCGATCAGCTTGGGAATGTCCACATCGGAGACACCATCGCCGTACGTCAGCATGAAGGTTCCGTCCTTCTCCAAGTGCGTGCGAAGGCGTGCCAAACGACCGCCTGTGAGCGTGTCG
>JAYWGI010000341.1:0-5292 GCA_043779025.1 Myxococcales bacterium | reverse complement strand
GTAGCCTGACGCTCGTTTCCGGCGCGTCCCTGGCGCTCGCCGATGGCACGCTGGTGCAGGCGCAAGCCGGTGGTGACGTACAGGTGGACGACTTGTCGATAAATGGAGCGACGGTGCGGGTGCGCAGCGGCGGCGTGCATGCGCGCATCACCCACCGAGATGCGCAAACACAGTGGTCATTCCATGCAGGCGCGTTTACCGTAAAGGTGATTGGGACGGAGTTTGACTTGGTGTGGAATCAAGTCGCCGCCAAACTTCATGTTCAAATGGCCCATGGGACCGTGCGCGTGTTTGGCCCCTGCCTTGTTGCCGACGGCGTGCCCGTTGCGAACGAAGCGTCGGCCGACTTCGGCGACGAGTGCAAAAAAGACGCTCCCAGTGCGGGGCAGCTCGCCATGCAGCCCGCTGTACCCACCGTCGATCAGGTTGCGCCGCCCGTCAAGCCTTTGGCTCCGTCGAACACTCTCGCCGTGGGCGCCCCCGTGCCCTCGCCTACGCCTACTCACTTGAACGAAACGTTGTCTTTCGAAGCGACGCTCGAACAGGCCCACACGGCGCGTCTACGAGGTGATTTCATTGGCGCGAAGCGATTGTACGCGTTCGTCGAGCAAGCGTCTGAGGCCACCATGTCGCAGCGCGCCATCGCCGTGTTTGAGCAGGGGCGACTCGGCTCGAAGCAAGGAAATCACGCCGAGGCCTTGGCCGCGTACCAAAGACTTTTGGCGATGGGTGAGACCACGCCGCTCTACGAGGAGGGACTGGCCCGCGCAGCCGAGGAGTCGCTCGCCGTGGGTCATAGTGTGGAGGCGCAAGACCTTGCCCGAACGTACCTTCGCGCGTTTCCTGAAGGCTCCTATGCCTCTCAAGCCCGTCGGATTTTGTCGCCATGAGGCCCCTTGTGCGCGCGGCTCGTGGGACGGTTTTAGGCCTCGCCGGTGTCATCTGGGTCAACTGCGGCCTCGTCATCGATCCGATTACCCAGTCACCCGCTTCGGCAACGCGTCCCGATGCGCAGAGTCCGTTGGCGGCAGTGGATGCGGCGCGCGATTTGGGAACGGACGTCGGCGGTCCGCCCGACGCCATGCCACCCGACGCGCTGCCTGAAGCCCCTGCGTGCCCGACCGCACCGGGCGTCAAGGTGGTCGCTTGCGGCGTGCCGCTGGGGTCCAAGCTCCTTGCCATAGGAGGCGGGTCTGTTGTGTGGGCGCGCGTGACCAACTCGCAAGGGTTTACCGAGCTTTGGCAAACGCGGCTGGGGGGCAATTCCGCGACACGACTTGTCCCGGATCCCGTGGGGCCCCACGCCACGGATGGTCGTACCCTTGCTTGGCAAGGTGGGGCGTCCTCGTCGAACACGGTGTTTGCACTCGACTTGGCAGTTCTCGCAGCTACACCCCGGCAGCAGAACTTTAATAGCACTGGTCTTCGTCTTTCTGGGGGTCTGGGTGTTGGCTCGCAAGGTATTTTGCTCGCAGGTGAAGGACCGAGCGGTCTGCGGTACGGCACGTTGGCTTTGGATCTCGTTGCGCCGTTCCAGCTGTTAGAAGCGCGACCGCAAACTCCGTTCGAAGTCCCCTACATGTGGGGCGTGGACATGTTTGGCTGGACGTTGGACTCTTTGGGGCCTGGTACCTTCGGTCGTATTCCGGGCATGGGTCCTACGCAGGTGTCACCCGTTGATGGCCAAATGCGCTCTACGCCCGTGCGTTTCGGCGGACGCGTGTACTACCTGCGACGCACTTCTGGCAACGTGGGATTGGTGCTCACCTCCGTGCAACAGACCGGCGCCGCCATGCCGCAGAGTGTCGAAATCGCGAGTTCGTTTGGCGAAGCCGTGAATACATTTGTGCTTGCGGTCGGGACAAGGTCATTGTTTGCCTGGCCCATGGACCGGTCGAGACCGGCGAAGAACACCATCTGGGAGATTTCCGTCTCGGGCGCAACGGCAACCGAAGCGTTTGCTGTGCCTTCGGGGTGGAGCCCTCTTGCAGGGCTGGTGGTCATCGGAAACACGCCCGTGACTGCTGTAGACGCCCAGGTTGGAACGCCACAGGCACTGGCCATCGCACCCCGCTGAGGGAAAGGTAGCGCGCCGCACATCGGCACACGCACGCTACTTTGGTGTGCTTTGCACAGAACTGCGTGCACCCGCGTTGCACGCGGCCTCACTGCGGTACCAGATCTTTGCGAGCCCCGGATCGTAGCTGGCGGCGAAGCGCGTTTCTGTCCACTCAACGCGTCCGGGCAGCACGCGCACCAACTGAAAGGGCCACTGCGCGCCAGTGTCTTCGGGAAGCGCCGGCGGCGTCTGCGCGCCCTGTGGCTTCTGCATCCAGTGGCCGCCCGAGCTCGTCGCAAGGTAATGCGCGGAGGGCGGATCTTGGTCGAACGGCAGCGTGTCATTGCTCTCCCAGAGTCCGCCCTTGCCGACAATCCGTACCACTCGCCGCTTGAGCGACAAGCCATCCGCGTCGCGAACGAAGGTCCATTTCTTGCACAAGCCACCGCGCTCAGCCCGGACGAAGATGTCCCCTTGAAATGCGAACCCGCTGACGTCGCTCTCGACGGGGAGGTGCCCCCCTGGCAACGGCACGCGGGGCGCAGATTCACCCGTGCCGCGCTTGGGGTGGAGTAACGACGCGATCGCCGCGGTCGAGCAGTCTGCGTTGCCCCGCTCCGCGAGAGGGCCTTTGGTCCAGCCTACAAGCATGTAGGGGCCGTTGTTGAGTCGCACCCGTACATATCCCGCGTTCTCGGCAAGCACCTCCAAGGGCTGGCAAAAGAAGCGTGCGAATTGCACGGATGTCTCGCTTCGGAGCCACCCGATGTGGCCCGAGACGACGCGTCGAGATTGCAGATTCAGCATGGCCGCGGCCGCCGTTCCTGCCGCCAACTTCGCGTACTGCGGGGGCTTCCCGTCGTGGGCCTCTGCGAGCAAAATTCGGCCCGTCGCGTCGGCCTCGCGGGACCCAAGGGGGCTGCGCACAGCCCCCACCACTTCGCCGCCGTTCTCCAGACGCAGACTCATTGGGTAGCCTGGAGGTACAGGCGTTGGCGTGACTGCAATCTGCAGGGGCGTTGGCACCGCGGGTTGTTCCTCTGGCCCAGAATTGTGCGCGCGCACTCCCCAGGTTTCCAGCTGCACGGGTGCGCGGGGCGCGGGAGTGCCGCAGGCACCAAGCGCCCAAATGGCCCCCGAGGTAGCAACTGCAAGACGCACGCCCCTACTGTGACACTGTTAGGGGCTTGAGCCCAATGTGTGGCAATTGGCGGTCGCAGTTGTCTTTGGAATCGCAGCGAGAGAACAGGTCGTCAACGCCACGGCGGTGGCGCTTGATTCAGCGCACTTGTCGCGCGGTGCTCCTCACGCATGACGCGTTCTGATTCTGTGTATTGTGCCCGCATTTTGCGCACCCACAAGCATTCGCGAATGGTGGTCATGAGCACTCGCATGAGCGCTGTGACGGCGACCGTTGCAAAGCTGCATAAAATGACCCCAATCGTGCGCGGGATTTCGCCAAATGGACGAATGGCCACGACCAAGGTCGTGAGCCAGCCGGCGAGCATCAACACTCCTGCAAGCAAAAGACATGCTGCGATGGGATAGCCCAGCAGCGCATTTTGCAGGTAGGCGACGGCCACGGGGCCGAGGCCGTGGGTGTCGCGCTCCCACGAGTGACCAAGCTCCGCGTACTCTTGCGCGAAGGTGCGGGCGCGGCCGGCGTTGGGAGTTAGGGCTTCTTCGTGCATCTCAGAAATTTAGGTCAGGCCTCTTCACTGCCTGCGTGCAACGCCGCGAGCACACTGATGTCTTCCAGCGTGGAGGTATCTCCCTGAGCCCCTACCACACCGGCCGCCACATCACGGAGCAAGCGGCGCATGATTTTCCCGCTGCGTGTTTTGGGCAGGGCCGCCGCGAAGCGAATCTCATCTGGGCGCGCAAACTTTCCGATCTCCGCGTCGACGTGGGCGATGAGCTCTTTCTTGAGCTCGGGCGTGTTTGTGACGCCCGACTTGAGCGTTACAAACACAACGATGCCTTGGCCTTTGAGCGCGTCGGGCTTGCCCACGGCCGCCGCCTCGGCCACCGATTTGTGGCTAACCATGGCGCTCTCAATTTCGGCCGTTCCGATGCGATGCCCCGCGACGTTGAGCACGTCGTCGATGCGCCCCGTGACCCAGAAGTACCCGTCTTCGTCGCGCTTGGCGCCGTCCCCTGTAAAGTACACGTGTGGGAGCTGGCTCCAGTAGGCGCTCTTGTAGCGCTCGGCGTCGTTGTAGAGCGTACGCGCCATGCTGGGCCACGGGCGCTTGACGACCAGCTTGCCGCCGACGTTGTCTTCGCAGCGGTTGCCTGCGTCGTCCACCACCTCGATGTCGACGCCGAAGAACGGCAAGCCTGTGGAGCCTGGCTTGGCACCGACCGCGCCTGGCAGGGTGGTGAGCATCACGGCGCCCGTTTCGGTTTGCCACCAGGTATCCACGATGGGACATCGGCCGCCGCCGACGACGCGGTGATACCAGTTCCAGGCCTCGGGGTTGATGGGCTCGCCCACGCTGCCCAGAAGACGCAACGAGGAGAGGTCATAGGGCTGCACCCATTCGTCTCCCCAGCGAATAAACGCGCGAATCGCGGTGGGTGCAGTATACAATATGCTGACGCCGTGCCGCTCGATGAGCTGCCAAAACCGGCCTGGGTCGGGGAAGTTTGGCGCGCCTTCGTAGAGCATGATCGACGCCCCCGCGCTGAGCGGACCGTAGACCAAGTAGCTGTGCCCCGTGACCCAACCTACGTCCGCGGTGCACCAATACAAGTCGCCGGGGCGGAGATCGAACACGTAGTCGGTGCTCACATGTGCGCCCGCCAGGTAGCCCGCCGTTGTGTGCACAACGCCCTTGGGTTTGCCCGTGGAGCCTGAGGTGTAGAGTACAAATAATGGGTGCTCGGCGTCGAAGGCTTGCGGATGCGCGGCACGCTCCACGGCCTTGGGCGAGGGCGTGCGCGCCATCAAGTCGTGCCAATAGATGTCGCGCCCGGCGCGCATTTGCACGGCCGCGTTGGCGGCACCTACGCGCTCGAGTGTTACCACCTTTTCGACGCTGGGCGTTTCGTCCAATGCCTTGTCGGCCATGTCTTTGAGCGGCACCACACTGCCTCGCCGCCAAGCGCCGTCCTGTGTGATGAGCACCTTCGCGCCCGCGTCATTGATGCGATCGCGAAGCGCATCCGACGAGAAGCCACCAAACACAACGGTGTGGGTAGCGCCCAAGCGCGCGCATGCAAGCATGGCA
>JAYWGI010000340.1:0-5302 GCA_043779025.1 Myxococcales bacterium | reverse complement strand
CCAAGCGGATGCGCGCTCAGAATGATGCATGCGCTCTGCACTCACAATGTTTGCACAACCTTGTCGCAGCTCTGCCGCTGGCGCCTGCACGCACGACGCAGCATGGTGCATGGCATGAAGACACTGCGAACTTTGGCGACGGCGTTTGCGATCGCGATCGGCCTTGCGCGCGCTGCATACGCTTCAGGCGACGCGCGGCCCAGCACCTACTTTGAGGGCGAGGGCTACCGTGGCCATATCGGAAAGTCGGCCGTGGTGATGCGGCTTGCGGTGCACGACGGCCGCGTGAGCGGGCACTACTTTTACGAGAAGTATGGGCGAGACCTCGCCGTGTGGGGCACGTTGCAGGAAGGCCAGTTCGACTTGCGCGTTGGATTCGAGCAAATGTTTCTGCATGCTGCAGGCGATGGTGCGCTCGAAGGTAGATGGTCCGAAGGGGCCCGATCGCTGCCGATGCGGGTGGGTCTGATACCTCGAAATGGGGAGGTTGTCGTATTCCACAAGAAGGAGATGGATGATGTGGTCAGCGGCATTCGTCTACGTCATCCTGAAGTCGATACGCACGCTCGGAAAGAGCATTCGTTGTATCTTCCAACGCAGGTATGACGAGGTCTTTGGAGTTGTAAACGAGCGCATCGAATCGCAGTTCAACTGGACGACACACAAGGCTGTTGGCTATCACCCAGCTGACTGTGACACCGACCTCGACGGAACCAACACCGCTGACATTTACCTCAGGGCAGACGGGCTACTCCAACGTTGCGTATGGTACGGCGGCAAGGGCTACATCAACAATATGGACGGTTGGTGGGGGCGTACTGACGAGAGCGCCTACGATATGTCTACCGGGAAGCAAGTGCACCATACAAATATACGATACAAGTGACTCACAGATCACAAGCCGTGCGCGACAAGACAAACGCGGCTTTGGCGCGCAGGGCCTCGTACTCTTTCACCACCAGCTGCACCTCGGCTTGGCGCAGTGAGGCCCCCGCTGTCACAAGCTCCAAGCTTGTGCCGCGGCCTTCCTCGAAGGCGCGCGTCACCAGCTTGTCGTTCTCGCGCGCGGCTTCGGTGGCCTGCTTGGTGACGGTCAATGTCTCCTCTGAGACCTTCACGGCGCGCTCGCTTCGGGCGAGCTCAACCTGCGCCTGGCGCACTGCGAGGTCGCGCTGCACTTCGGCGCGTCGCGTTTGCGCGGCCACGTCGCGACCTGCTCCATAGCGCGCGCCGCCGTCCCAAATGGGCACGCTAAGCATGCCCGTGATGCTCCACGTGGGCGCCCAATCGCGCACGGAACTTGCCACGTTGGCGCCCGCGGCGAGCGTGGGGAGGTACTGTGCGGTCACTTGCTTTTTGGAGCTTGCGAGCGCATCCAGCGCGGTTTCGGCGGCGCGAATGTCGGGGCGCTGTGCGAGCGCATCGCTCGCCGCAGGGCAGGCAGCAATTAGCGATTGCACGACGGCGTCGATACGCAAGCTTGGCGAAATGCTCACAGGCTTGTTGCTGCCCAAACTGAGCGCCAGGGCTTCGCGCGATTGGCGGCGCGATTCTTCCGACGTGATTACGGTGGCCCGCGCGTTGATGGTGTCTTGCTCTACGCGGAGCACGTCGGGCCTTGTGGCAGCGCCTAGCTCGAATCGTTTGCGTACCAGCTTGAGCCTGTCTTCCGCCGCCGTGAGGGAGATGAGATTAATCTCCAACACGCGCTCGGCGGTGACCAAGTCGACCACGGCGCTCGCGGCGGAGAGCTCGGCGCGGCGAAACGCATCTTGTGCAGTATACATGCGTGCATCGGCCGTGCGCGACGCTTGGCGGGCGCCGTACCAAGCCGAGGGCGCGAACAGTGGCACGCTAAGGCCAAGCGTAGCCCGCTCCGAGAGAGGGTCTGCTGGGGGAAGAGTAAAGCCGTTGATGTTGCCGGGAGGCGGACCACGAAGCACGTAGCCGCCTTGCCATGCGCCACTGACGGTGGGCAAAGCGGCCGCGAGGCTGGAGCGTGCAGCTGCTTGCGCGCGTGCAGCATCGGCTTGTGCCGTAAGGGCATCGGGCGAATTCGCATGCAGCATGCTCACCACATCGCGCCAATCCTTGAGCGTTGTGCCGCTGTCGTCCAATACAACCGCTTCGCTTGCCAGCGAGGCGTGAGCAAAAAACAGGATGCCTACCAAGGAGCAAATGGGGGCGCGATAGCTCATCTTTAGGCTCTGCTTAGCAGCGATCGCGACGCACTTACAGCAAAGGCAAATCTCAGGTGTGCGGCAAGTAGCGCGCGTCGCCGGGGCACACAGCAAGCGCCTGCTGCACGCTAACGCAATGCGCTTTGGCCGACGCTGCCGGGACGCGAAAGCATGCCGTGACCTCGCGCGCTCGGAGGGGACTGCCCGACGCCTCGGCGAGGAGCCAGGTCACGGCAGCCGCGAAGGCGCGCGTGTCTTGTTCCGTGGCCGCGGGCGGCACATGTACAAAGGCCTCCGCCGCAAGTTTGAACACACCCTCGCGCACGGCGTCTTGCAAGGGCAGGGGCGCGAGGTGTGCCACAAGTGCATTGTACACGTACTGCTTGAGCTTGTTCCTCTCAGCTTCGGTCTCCGCCGTGCGCTCAGCAGCCTGTCGGGCTACCCCCGGGCACGCGGCAAGCACCTTCAGGGCTTGAGCCTCCTCTCCCGATTCAAGCAGGGCCTTGGCGTAAGCTCTGGCCACGGTGATGTTCTTGGGCACCAGTGCGTGAGCTCTTGCACTGAGCGCGAGCGCGGCGGTCTTGTCGCCAGACTTGCGGCGTAGCGAAGCCTCGTTGTGAAGGTGAAAGGGGTTTGCGGGGGCAAGCTCTGCGGCTCGGCTGTAGGCGCGTGCCGCGTAAGCCAGGTTGCCGAGCTTGTCCTGGCACCATCCTAGCACGGCCCAAAGGTTGGCATCGTCGCGGTAAGCCAGGGACTCTTTGGCATAGCGTGATGCGCGCCAGGGGTCACTGTCGGCCAGCAATTCGGCGAGCCCGGCGGATGCCGCGACCTGGTCTGTAGACCCAGGGGCGGACGAATGCGCCATCTCTTCTAAAACCTCGGTGGTTGCAGGTAAGAGTCTCGATGACATGTTTTTAGCCTGTACTCGAGAACCCCTGTTGCGCAAGGCGTCAGAGGCCGATTCTCGTCGCTCCAAATGGTGTGCTTGCCGGCGATTGGTGTACGGTCCGAACGTATGAGTGCTTTGCGCGCCGAACAAGCGGCAGTTCCCGAGGTAGCGCAGCTGCGCGAAGAGCCAAGTGTTGCTTTTTCACTGCTCGAAATCTTGCGCCGCGAGTTGCCCCGTCGCATGGGCGCCTACACGTTGTTCGATGTGATTGGTCGCGGCGGTATGGCCGAGATATTTCTTGCGCGAGGAAGCTCGGCCACCGCTGCATCACGTCTCTACGTCGTAAAGCAAATACTGCCTGCTTATGTGCAGAACGCAAGATTTTCTGAGTGGCTGGTGCAAGAGGCCAAGCTCGCTTCCACCCTCACCCATGCCAACATCGTGCAGGTTTACGATCTGGGGCGCGCGTCTAAAGACCTTTTCATTGCCATGGAGTACGTGGAGGGCGCTGATTTGCATGCGCTTCTTCGGGCGTCCACAAGGCTTAGCCAACCGGTCCCACTTTCCAATGTGACCCATGTACTTGCGGGCGTGCTCCGTGGCCTCGACTACGCGCATCGCCGCACCTCCGAGGACGGTACGCCGCTTGGGTTAGTGCACTGCGACATGTCGCCCTCTAACGTGCTTGTTTCGCTCGAAGGCGACGTGAAGGTTTGTGACTTTGGCATCGCGCGCGCCAATGGTCTTATCGACGAGCAAAGCGGTGTGGACGACGACACGATTCGTGGCAAGGCAGGTTACATGAGCCCGGAGCACGCACGCGGCGAGAGCGTCGACGCGCGCTCTGACGTGTTTGCCGTTGGCATTCTGTTCTGGGAATTGTTGTCGGGCCGCCGCATGTACCGCGCCAAATCGCCCGACGAATTGCTGGAGCTGGCGCGAGCCGCAGAGGTGCCGGCGCTGGAGCTGGGCGCCGTGCCGGACCCGGCCACGCTGCAACGGATTGTTGGCAAGGCGCTCGCCGTCAACCGCGAAGAGCGCTACCCGACCGCAAGCGCCATGCTTCGTGACATTGAGATCTATGCAGCAAAAAATCGCTTGATGTCCAGCCCAACTCGGGTGGGCGCTTGGGTGCAATCGTTGGTGAAGGTGGATTTGCTCGCCGAACGTCGCCGTCGTGCCCGCGAGGTTGGCGCGGAGGTCGACATTCCAGTGATGGATGTCAGCACACCGATGATGGGCGGTACCCCGACGTCGTCGGGTTTTGCTTCCGACAGGCCAGCGGTGATCGACGATGCGCTCGCGCTCTCGATTCCGCCGACTGCGCCCGCGCCGATTGTCAAGGTCCCGTCGTTCGCGCCTCCCTCTGAGTCGGGGCCCAACAAGGCGTTGCTGCTCACTTCCGCAGTGCTCCTCTTGGTGCTTGCGGCGGCGTGGCTTTACGCGCGATGACCTGTCTTGTGCGCGTGGCCGTGCTCGCGCCCGTGCCCAAGGCGCTTAGCTACAAGGTCGATGCGGCCGGCGCGCATGTAGGCCAGGTCTTGGTGTGTCCGCTTGCGGGGCGACGGGTGTTTGGCGTCGTGCTTGGCGAGCATTTGGGCGATGTGCCGGCGCGCTTGCTCACGGCCAAACCTGTGGCCGGGGACCTCTCGTTGCCCCAAGAGTTGGTGGGGTTTGTCGAGCGTCTTGCCGACTACTACTTTTCAAATTCGGGGGATGCGTTTGCGTTGGCCATGCCACCGGCCGAGCGCGCGGCCGCAGAATCGCTTCGTGAACCCGAGTTGTTCGACGAGCCTGTGGGCATTGCGAAGCGAACGGACCTATGGGTTATCGCGAGCGAAAAAGCAGGTGAGCCGTCCACGCGCGCACGCGCTCAACGTGCTGTTCTTGCCCACGTGCGTGCCATGGGCGAAGCGCCCATGAAGGCGCTTCGTGAGCTCTCTCCCTCGGCCGCGGTAGCGGTGCGTGCATTGCTGGAAGCCGGCTATGTGCATACGGAAGAGCGTGACCGCCCCGACGACCCGTTCTTTGCGGTGGGCGTTGCGCGCACCGCCGAGCCCTTGCTCACCGCGGAGCAAACGGTGGCCACCGATGCCATCGCGGCGGCCATCCGCGCGAATTCCGCGCAGGGGTTTCTACTCTTTGGTGTCACCGGCGCCGGCAAGACCGAGGTGTACTTCGACGCCGTCGCGCGGGTGGTGGCTAAGGGCCAGAGCGCCATTGTGTTGCTGCC
>JAYWGI010000339.1:0-5327 GCA_043779025.1 Myxococcales bacterium | reverse complement strand
TAGCCTGAGCGACAACCTGAACAGCACGGAGAGCCATCTCTTGAACGGCGGTGCGATTGCAGGCCTCGCGGCGGGCTTCGTGGGTTCTTTTCTCATGTATAACTTTGATGAGGCCACGGCGAAGTTTCAAGCCCCCACGCTGCGCACGGCGATGGCCGGCGCGCAGAAGGGTCAATGAGCAAGCCCACCACGTGTGCTTCAAACCACCGACGCACCTCATCCTCCCAAAAGTCGTTCAACGAGCCAAGAACGCCGGCTGCAACGAGATGGAGGTCGACTTGAAGACATCGACGTCGGTGCGCCGCATTGTCGGGTCCCACTCGGCGGACTTCTGCCCCGAATGGCGCAGCGCCGGCACCTTCGCGTTTCGACGAAAGTAGAGCACACAACTTGCGTGCACTCTGCATCTACACGCCGTAGGCGGAGACCAACGCTACATCGTCGTATGCACAGCCAAACGCCGCATCGCAAGCAATCGCGCGGGCAAGCCTTGCCCGACGCGCATTACCTTTCGCTGCCCAGACATGAGCTTCAACGCCCTAAAGCTGCTGACCCTGACAACCGCTCGCAGCGGCCGGCTGCGCGACAGACGCAAGTGACCGCGGCGACGGCCGGACGCCCCGGGGACTTGAGCGAGATGGATAAGAAGATGCTCTTCGCGCGTGGCCTGTACTTCTCGGTGCCGCACGCGGAGTCGCACTTTAAGGGGTGAGTTGAAAATCGACGCCGCCTGACTTGCGCGGCCCGGGTTTGCGGCCATCCGAGACGGAGCTAGAACCAATTCGTTCGCGGATTCGCACAAAAATGCGTCGGCGCTGACGGATTCGCGCGAGCCGCCACAACACACCAGGCATGAACACCTCAACCCCCTTCGGAGCTTCTATGAACCCACGCGCTAACAAAACAACAACACGCAGTTCCCTTCAGATCGCTGCCACCCTCGCTTTCGGCCCCATTCTGTTTCCGGCGTGCGCTGGCTCTAGCGGCACCGATGCCGCCGCGGAGCTTGGCGCCGGCGACAATGTCGAGCTCGACGGTCCAGGCGTGCGCGTGAGGCCCCGCGGTTCGGCCGGGACTTGCACTTTTGTTTCGACTCGGCCGGCGTTGCTCCCGGCGGGGGCGTCGCTGGAACTCCTGTGGGTTTCATCTGGCGCGTGGTCGGATGGTTTCGCCGCTGGGAGAACGGCCGTTGTTTCGGCGGGCACCTATCGGGTGAGGTCAAGAGAGTTCTCCGACGTTTCGGTAGCTTGCCCCGCGGGCAAAAGCGTGGACATTACACCTGTTTATGCGGGGACTTCGGTGCCCATCCCGTTTGGCCAAATTCACCGGTTTTTGTCCGGTCTCGGCGACTTCAGAGCTGCGTTCGAGACGCCCAACAGCTGGCACAGCATTCCGCAAATCGCGCCGACGGATCCTGTCGGGAATTTCTATCTGGAAGACTCTAGCTATCCGATGCCGATTTCGACGTTGGTCACAGCCTCCAGGGTAATCGATTTCGCGCCGATGATGGCGACCGTCCACATCGACCTAGATGATGTAGACCCGGGCTATCCCACAATGTCTTCGACTAATGTCCGCAATTTGCGGACATCCGACGCCCGCTCTACGTTTGGGGGTGAGCGGCAGCTTAGAGCTCTTCCAAAGGACTTCGCCGTCTACGGTGGAAGCGCTCTAGACATTGGTTATCGGTCCTCATTTGGAAGTCCTGGCGGCGCACGCACGACGGCACTGAGCATTGCGACGCGTACGGTGCTCACATTTAAGAGATTGGAGGTAGAGGATTTCGTCACTGACGACGGACGGACGTTGCCCGGGAATTTCACGGTTACCCCGGTTGCGGGCTCGGTCAATACTTTCGGGATCAATGGTGTCACGCACACCGGCGTCGATCTTTTGCCTGGCACGTACACGGTGACGGTCACAGCGACCGACGCGCGCGGCTTGCCTTTCACAGACGTGCAGCGCGTGACCTTGTAATCTGCACGCAATCGCTCTTCGGACCCAACAGCTCGCGCCGAGCCTCCTGAGGGCTCAGCGCGCGGCGACTGTCTTGCGCGAGCGAGGCGCTTTCGTCGCTCTCAGAGCGCTTTGCACCATCGCCTCCGTGCCGCGCATCAGGAGCTGAATGGCAAGCGCATGAGGCGAGGCTCCTTGTTCGCTTGCGCAACGCTCTAACTCCGCCCAAGTGTGCGCGGGCACGCGCAGAGAACGCTGCACCATCGGCACTTCTGTGCCCTTTTGGGGACGACCGACTCGGCCCAGAAAATAGGTGAGGAATGCATGGTTCGGGCCGCGGCCCCCAGACTCCAAAAACGCGCGACCTTCCGTCTCTAGCGCATCATTGTGAACGTCGAGCCACGCAGCCGGCAGAAACCCGGAACCGTTGGAAGCCTCCGCGGCGGTCGTGGTTTCCCATGTTTTGCCGGCAGGTGGACAGGCAAGCGGTTGGTTAGCCTTCATGGTCTTCGTCTCCGTTGGTTCGTGAAATAGGCGGTGACCACGTAGAGCTCATCGGGCGCGGTCGGGGACGCAATGACTTGCAGCATACGAGCCCCCACCGTGCCGCTCAGATAGAGCCGAACATGGTCAGCCCCGGGGCCAATTCGCATATCCGCTGCCGTCATCGCCTCTTCGATATCCCTTGTGGTCACACCATGTGCCGCAAGCTTGGCGCGGTTGGTAGAGGTCCACAGGAACCTCATGAGAATATTGTATCCCAATTAAGGAGCAATGCAATCAGCACGGGCGCCATGTGTTGAAAGCGTGATGATTTGGCGAATGGCGTGCCCATCGCGCCCGCCGTGCAGGAACGGATCCAGAAGCATTTTCACTGCACTTTGCGCTTGAGGGCCGTGTCTACGCTGTCCAAAGCGCTGTCCGTGGACAGTTGGGGCAAAGTTGTTGCAAGAAGTGGTTCTTGCTATCGGCCAGCGCTCAGCGCGAGCTGCGTTTGAACGGATACACGAACTGCTTGGCGATGCCGTCGGGCAGAGGGTGCACGCATCCATACTCCTTAGGCCAATGGTCGCCGGGCAAGTGATGCGTGCCAAAGAGCTTGTCCCACAGCGTGGTATGCACGCCGTAGTTGGTGTCGATGGCGGGCATGTCTTTGCTGTGGTGCCAGTGGTGGAACTGCGGCGTCACGAATACATGTTTGAGTGGCCCGAAGCGCCAGTTAATGTTGCAGTGTACAAGCACTGCCTGAATGGTGGCGACGCCCACGTAGCCGTTGAGCGCGGCTTGGCTTGGGCCCAGCAAGTAGAGCGGCACCACCACCAGCGCGCGATCGCACAGCTCCTGCACGAAGTGCATCCTTGAGCCTGCGAGCCAGTCCATGTACTCGGTGCTGTGGTGCACCGCATGAAACGGCCACAGCCACGACACCTCATGAAACGCACGGTGCACCCAGTACTGCACAAAGTCGGCGGCGAGCATGAGCACAAGCACTGCGGCCCAGAGCGGCAGCGCATTCATGCCGCGGCGCGCCGAGTCGTGCACGGCCCAGCCAAAGAACTCAGGCGCAAAGGTGTTGGCCACCAAAAGCATGGCGCCAATGAGCACATGATTGAGTGCAAAGTACCCGAGATCGAGCTTCCATGCGGGGCGCAGCACCGGCTGCTCTTTGTACTTAGGCCAAAGCTTCTCGATGGTGACAAAGATGGCGATGCTGGCGAGCAGGTCGAGCACCAACCAGTCGAGGCCCACCGAGAGAGGCTTGTCGACCACGGGGCGGCCTTGCACATGGTAGCCGCCGAGCACCACCGCAAGCGCGGCGCAGGCGAGACCGGCCCCCGCCACATGCTTCTTGTTGTGGCTGCGCATCAGGCTAAACGCGCCCAAGCCCAAGCTCACCGTAAGCGCGATTCGCAGCGCCAGCTGAAGCGGCCCGGGGCTGTAGACCTCACGCAACTCCGCGGTGGTCAGGTACTCCGGGTAGCGAAAACACAGCACTGCGAACAGGCACAGCGTGCCGAGCATCCCCACCACGTAGGCCGAGATCACGCCCTCGCCAAAACGCAGCTGACGGGTCTTCATGTCGCCCAGGCTGCGATCGCCGTACTCGTAGGATGAGTCTTGCTTGGTCATGGGCGTCATGAGACGCGAGTTGCGCGGGCAAGGCCAGGTTTTTTGCTTGAGGCGGATTGCGTGACGGCAAGAACTGACCTTCCCAAATTCAAAACTGTACGGGCGCCGTGACGGATTCGCCACGCGCAAAAATTATTTTCAATTCCTTGCATCACACAATGCGACGCACGGGCGTCTCCCCACCAGAACCGCGCAACACCGCGCAAACCAACCTGTTCTGACCCTTAGGAGATACCCCATGAAGCACTCAGCATTCCTCGCCACCGGCGCCGCCACCCTCTTGCTCGCCGCCTGCGCTGCCAACACGAGCCCGACGCCTGCGCCCACCACGGGCACCTCTGCGCTCGTGAAGTGCCAAGGCATCAACACCTGCAGCGGTACCAGCGAATGCGCGAGCTCCAGCGACGCCGGCACGAGCGATTGCCAAGGCAAGAACTCGTGCAAAGGCCAGGGCTTTATCTCGGTTCCAGCCGCCGAGTGCGCCGAAAAGAAGGGCACGGTTATCAAGTGAGGAACACGCGGCCGCCTGCGCCTCGCGGCAACAGCGGCCGCGAGTTTGCCGAACCCACACAGCCGCAAATGGCGGGCGTGGGGCTGCGTGCAGACCACACGGAACTGTGGCTCGCCCACGGCGATTGCCTGGAGGGCATACGCTACGTAGAGTTTATCTCGGAGAACCACATCGCGCGTGGCGGCCGCCCGTCACGCGTGGCTTCCGCCCTGGCAGAGAGTCACAAGGTGCTGTTGCACGGCGTGTCACTCTCCATTGGCGGGACCGACGACTTAAACGTGCCCCACTTGCTTGGCCTGCGTGCGCTTGCCGATTCTTTGGAGGCCGAAGTCGTGTCGGACCACCTCTGTTTTGGCGGCTTCGAGGGGCACTACGGCCACGATTTGTGGCCATTGCCTCGCACAGAGGAGTGTCTCGCGCATTTGGTCTCACGCGTGCACTATGCACAAGAGTTGTTGGGCCGCCCGTTGACGCTCGAGAACCCCTCTTCGTATGTAGACTTCGTGCATGCCGACATGAGCGAGCCGCAGCTTTTCAATGAGCTGTGCGCGCGCACAGGGTGCAGCGTTTTGCTTGATGTAAACAACGTGTACGTCTCGGCCCGCAACATGGGGTGGAGCCCTGAGGACTATATCCGTGCGCTGCACCCAAGCAATGTGGCGCAGTACCACTTGGCGGGTCACAGCGATCGCGGTAGCTACTTGTTCGACGACCACGCGCACGCCGTGCC
>JAYWGI010000338.1:0-1974 GCA_043779025.1 Myxococcales bacterium | reverse complement strand
GCTCTGAGCAGGGGGCCGAGCTCGTCGCTGAGTGTGACGTGCTTGTCGAAAATATCGTGATCGGGTTTGCCACCCAGATAGGCGAATGCTCCGTGCGCTTGGCGCATATGCGTGCGTAGTGCACGCTTTTGCAAAGCCTCGGGGGCCATGCTGTTCATGCGCTCCACGGTGGGCTTTCCGCCGATGGTCTTGGGCAACAGCCAGCGTCCGCCGCGCACACACATGTCTACATGCGCGCCTTCGCGTGCGGCGTCGCAGGCGATATCCGCGGCAGAGTTGCCAGAGCCGACGACCAGCACGCGTGCGCGGCCATACAGTTGCGCGTGCTCCTTGTAGTTCTTGGAGTGAAGAGACTCGCCCGTGTAGTGGGCGGCCCAGCTCGGATAGCGCCGCGCCCAATGATGTCCGGTACACAGGTACACCCCGCGCGCCTCAAGCTCGCCCATGTTGGTACGTGCAGTATACACTGTGTTGCCATCACTCGGAATCTGCGAACGCAGAGCCAACAGTTTTGTGTCAGGCTGCAGGGCCGTCCCCATGCCGTGCACGCGTGAAAATTCTTGCAAGTAGCGGAGCATGGCGTCGCGGTCAGGAAAATCGCCGTGATGCTGCGCCATCTTGAAATCGGTGTAGGCCGTGGTGCGCCGCGACGAAATGATACGCGCGTGCGCAGGGGTGCCGTGCAGCCAGTTGCCACCCACATCGGTGGCCGCATCGATAAGTATATAGGGCTGCCCGGACTGGCGCAGCGCGCGTGCGAGCGCTAGGCCCACTGGGCCAGCGCCTACGACCAACAGGGGGAGCTTGTGAGCGCTTGGCACGGGCCTTGGTTTCTAGCACACGGCTGCAAACCCAGGAACACTCACATTGGCATACATTCCCAACGTTTTGTGCCAGTTGCGCCAAAATGAAGGTGGCTGCGACATTCTTGTCGCGGCGCTGACGGAAGTGAGAGGCTGCCTGACGCGAAACCGGCGAGTTTTGAGGGTTGGCCTCGGACTTGCTTACAGAGGGTCGGGGGTCTGGCCTTTTTGTGGCGCCCGCTTTCTCACTCAGTGTCTCAGTTTCCTGGAGGAGCTCATCATGAACAAGACCCAACGCATCTCGCAACACACACGCCGCCGCACGTGGCCCTTGTTTCTTGGAACGGCCGCGCTCGCCGTGGCCCCTGCATGCAGCAGCCCGGCACCTCAGGGACCGGCCGCGGTGGAGCAAGCGCGCGTCGCGGGGCAGACATCGTTCGTATCCGCCCCCATGGCGGGCTCATCGCGCGGCGGAAAGAACACGGAGCTCTCTGCGGCCGCGCCCGCAGCTGCCGGCGCGGCAACCGATACACGCGCCAGCGCCGTGCGCTCGGTCGAGGAGACCGACTTGTACCGCGTGGAGGGAGACAGGCTCTACTTCTTGAATGCCTACCGCGGGCTCATGGTGTTCGACATCAGCAACATTGCAGCGCCGCGTTTGCTGGGGCGATCGCCAGTGTATGGCTCGCCGGTCGAGATGATCGTGCGCGCCGGTGTGGCGACCATCGTGCTCGGTGACTGGTATGGCACGGGCGCCGATGGTCAGCCGTTCTATGGCTCTGTGGCGCGTGGCCTCGATGCCAGCGACCCGACAAACATTCAGGTGCTCGGCGAATCGCAAGTCAAAGGATGGGTGCGGGATACACGTGTTGTAGGAGATGTGCTGTACGCCGTGAGCGAGGACTACGGGCAGCGCTATGGCTGGGGATACGACGACGTCGCAGTGAGCGATGCGCCGGTTGCCACCGGGACAGCGGGTACCGGTGGAGTCGCGGTGGCTACACGGCCAGCAGCCGTGGTGACCTCGGTCAACTTTGCGGGCCGTCAGGTAACGACGGTGTCCGAGAAGCGCTTTGAGGGCTGGTCGGGCGTGATGAATGTGTCGTCCAATGCCATCGTGTTCGCGCACAGTGCAGGAGGCGACTACCGCACGCAGCAGACGGAGCTCAAC
>JAYWGI010000337.1:0-5338 GCA_043779025.1 Myxococcales bacterium | reverse complement strand
GACAAGTCGTCCACCTGTACGTCACCACCGGCTTGCGCCTGCACCAGCGTGCCATCGGCGAGCGCCAGGGACGCGCCGGAAACGAGCGTCAGGCTACTGGGAACGGCCGCGGTCATGGCCACCGACGTGCTCTTCGTTTGAATCGCGAATCCTAGCCCGACGCCAAAACACGCCGCGACCCCAACGGCCGCGCCCATCCATCGCTGTCGGCGTCGGAACGACACGAGGTCCCTACGCCGGCGTTGAACCGCAAGCACCCAATCGGTCGTCACTGGAGCCGCGTCGACGCGCGCATCCAGCTCAACCCGAAGCGCATGCAGCGGACTGTGAGTCGCGTTGTTGTCAGTTGCTGTTGAGCGCATCATGAGCCTTCCGGGACCAGAAAAAGTTCCGCCAATGGGTTTGTACCACGCAACGCCGTTTTTATTTTTTGCCGGGCGGCGGCAAGGTGACGGTTCACGGTCGAACGCGAGAATCCCGTTTGCTCCACGATCTCCGAAAGCTCGCACTCCTCAACCAGTTGAAGCGTGACGACGATGCGTTGTTCGTCGGGGAGATTCTTTAGTGCTGCGTAGATCTCGTCGGTCGTGAGTTGGCCCTCGTTCTCTGACGTTGCGGGGTAATCATTCTGCGCGTCGCCCCAAAACACCCAGCGACGACGACGCTTGGAACGAAAGTGTTCCTGCACAACAAACGTTACGGTCTTCATGACAAAACCCTGCAAATGATCTGCCGAAAGCACACGATCGAGACGATCGAGAATCCGCAGGATGGCATCCTGTACGATGTCATCGGCGTCGCTATCGTTTCCCAACAATTTTAGGACACGGCGACGAACCAGCGGCGCGAGCTCTTCGATCAAACGCCTTTGCGACACCGGATCGCGGTCAGCGAGTAGCGCCAGCGCATACGCGCGCTCTGCATCAAAGGAGGGAAACGAATTCATGGCCCGCACATCCTAGAAGTGAAGTTTCACACCGATGATGCTCTGTAGGCTCAAGCCCCCCCACGCGGCGCGAGGCGCCCCCGCAAATCGAACGGCGATCGGAGTGCCGTAAACTCCCTCGACCGCCCCCGCCAACGCCACGCTGCGGCCGAGTCGGTAGCTAAGCTCAGTCCCGGCGAAACCCTGAAGTACGTACTCGGTGAGACCAACCCCGTCGTAACCAGCCGTTGCTGAGGTGCGGATCGGGAGGACAACTCCCTCAATGCCCGCGCGCAGAGCGAGCGTCCACGCATGTCCTATCGGACCAATCTTCAACTGGGCGTAAGGCCCCCCCTGCCACGACGCCGATTCAACCGAGCCTTCCGCAGATGACGCGGCGTAACGCTTGGGCACATAACCGAGGCGGGCTCCAAATGAGATCCGACCCAGCCGAGCGACATCCGCCGATGCCAAAGCCCCCACCGACAGACGTGCGGATGGAATGATCATTGCTCCCCAAAAAAGCGTCACAGGGGGCTCGATGGGCAAAGGTCGGTGCGTGTTGTCATCGGTGGTGCTCGACACGGGACGGAGGGAGGGTTTTGGTTCAGAGGCGGGCGTTTGCACGCGCACCTTGATGGTGGCCGCGAGAGGCTCTCCGCGCGCCAGATGACGCGCCACTTCCGCCACTTCGATGGCCAGAGTGGCCACGCTTGCGGATTTGGGTATCCATGCGGACAAGCCATCACCGATGCGAAGTACTTGAATCTCCGAGGCGGTTTCTCGCACGGCGATTGCGCATGCAGCGCCATCGCCGTGCGAGGTGACCAGGTCGAGATGCTGTAGCTCCTGAAGGTACCGTGCAGAGCCAGCCACGGCTGAGTCGACACAAACAACCGAGGGCATTTCGGTCAGGTTTAGAAGCGCAACGACAAGCATCATGTCGTCGTGAAGTGTCCCACAAAGCGGCCGTTGCCGAGACGGCTGAACGGCACTCTAGGTACGTTTTTGTTCACGACGGCGCGGTCGGAAAAGCGACAGCAGTTTTAATTGGCTGACAGGATGACGCTTTGAGCAATACCTGAGGTGGCATTCGCGGACACCACGGGCGTGTTGTTGAATACGCCGTACGTGAGATAGCTAGGCATCCTGAAGCCACTCCCTGCGTTGTCAAATGCAACGCTGGTCGCGCCGGTGCTTGTCTCGACGGCCAGTACTTGCCGCACGCCTCCGCCAAAACCCCAAAGACGGCTGATGAACACACGGCCGGATCCCATTGCCATCACGTTGTAGCTTTCCCCTGCGTCTGCAACGGTTGTCGCACGGTCAACGATTGCACCCGTCGACTTGTTAAACACACGCAGTTTTTGGAAGCCCGTGCCGCGTACTAAGATGTAGACGTTGGCTGTGTCATCCACCGGGTTGGAGCGAACCTGCGGCGACCCGCCGGCTGCAATCGAGGCGCCTCCCGCTGCGGAGAAACTCCGGAGGAACCCCTGAGCCATTCCCTCCTGCGCAAAACCGTAAAATTCCCCGGTTGATGCGATGTACGGCAGCTCTTCGAAGCCACCCGTGTAGCCGGTGAGTAGTGCTGGGCTACGCAAGTCTGAGCCCGTGCTTAGGTAGTTGCCATTCACACCAGCGTCCAAAAACACAAGACGTGACCCGCGAACATCAAAGTTGCCGAACATGCGCGCGCCGGTTCGGGAAGCCGGGAGCGAACGAGTCGCCGTAGCCCCGACCGAGCGCCGGAACATCGTCGTCCGCGAAGCGTCGATCCAGTACGTCGCTGCACCGGCGACTTTGAAGCCCACGACGTTCGATACGAACAGCGAAGCCGTGCTCGAACCGAAACGCTGGCTGTAAATGTCTTTTGGACCGGCCGGATCCCAGCTGAGTTGGACTGAGGTAAAGACCGTATTGACGGAAATCCCGGCAACTTCAGCATTCAACGGTGCACCACAAGCCACCACACGAAAGCCCGCCGCGGCCGCTGGGCAACCGGCCGCCGTGACGGGGCCTCGACCGGTGAGCGCGTCCTCACTCTCGGCCAGTTCGGCGGCTGGGACTGCGAGGTCCTCCGCAGTGTTTCCCGCGCAACCCATGCCGAATGCCAACCCAAACGCTGCTGTGATGTATGTAATTTTCATGTGTACCGACCACCTTTCGCTACCCACTGGCCGGATGTGCGCCAGGAGGCTCATTTATTTTGGGGGCGACGCAATTTCGTCGAAATCGGCGGCGTCACGAGGCTTGCGTGATGCCGCCAAACGCGCGAAAACTCGCGTCCTATGAGGTTCCCCTTCATCCGCGGTCGCGTGACCAAACAAGCCCACGTTGGCCTGCCCGAAGGCACCGTCGAGGAAGAGTACGGTCGCAACGGCTTCTTCGGGAACACGACGCACTTCTATCGCACCGCGCCGCCCGTCAATTGGTCGCGCATTGAGGGCAAGCTGCGCCCTCACGCCTATGACTTTTCTAAAGTTGCAATGCGCAGCGAGGACTACGTGGCCGCGCGCACGTTCATGCTCGAAAACGAAGATGTGCGTTTGGGTTTCGTGCGCATCACGCAGCCCATGCCCTACTTGTTCCGCAACGCTGACGGAGACGAGGTGATCTTCGTGCACGAGGGCCGCGGCCAGCTACAAACTGATTTTGGTCCTTTTGCCTATGAGCCAGGAGATTACCTACTCATTCCGCGCGGCACGGCGCACCGGTTTGTGCCCAGCGAGCCTTCAGCGTTTCTTGTCACTGTCGCGTTTAGCGAGGTGGGCTTCCCCGATCGCGGCATGCTTGGAGAGCACGCGCAGTTCGACCCGGCCGTGATCCGTGTGCCCGATTGCCAAGAAGCGATGCCTTTTGAGGCCGGCCCCACCGGCGAATGGGAGCTTGTCATCGATCGCTTGGGCGAGCTAACGCGTGTCTACTACCCGCACAATCCACTCAACGTGGTGGGCTGGAAGGGCACGCTTGCACCGATGCAATTGAACGTGCGCGACATCCGCCCCGTTGTCTCGGATCGCTACCACTTGCCGCCAAGCGTGCACACTACATTTATTATGCGCAACGCAGTGATATGCTCGTTCTTGCCGCGCCCGCTAGAAAACGGCGACCCTACCGCCTTGCGGGTGCCGTTTTACCACTCCAACGTGGACTTCGACGAAGTGCTCTTCTACCACGACGGAGAGTTCTTCAGCCGCAAGGGAATTGGCCCCGGCATGGTCACCTTTCACCCACAGGGCATTCACCACGGGCCCCAACCTGGCGCGGTGCAACGCACTGCGGGCGTGAAGGAGACCAAAGAGGTAGCGTTTATGCTCGACTGCAAGCGCCCTTTGCGCGCCACGGCGGCTGCAAGCAGCGTGGAGAATTTGGACTATTGGAAGAGCTGGCAAGGCTAGAAAAGGAATCACCATGAGCTACACAGAAACCAACCCGCTCGCCATGGACGGCCTCGACTTCATCGAGTTTGCCGCCCCCGACCCGGACATGCTGCACCGCTTGTTCCAAGCCTTCGGGTTGTCCCGCACGATGCGCCACAAGGAGCGCAACGTGGACTTGTACCAACAGAACGACGTCACCTTTTTGGTCAACCGCGAAGAGGCGTCGTTCGCGGGCTCGTTCAAGAACGCGCATGGTCCTTGCGTCTCGAGCATGGGCTGGCGCGTCGCAGACGGTGCAAAATCGCTCGCCATCGGCGTTGCACGCGGAGCCAAAGCCAGCGTCGGTGGAGACTACGCGCGCCTAGGCGAAGGCAAGATGCCAGCGCTCGTTGGCATCGGCGAGAGCCTCATCTATTTGGTCGAC
Organism: Myxococcales bacterium; assembly: GCA_043779025.1. Classification (GTDB taxonomy): domain Bacteria; phylum Myxococcota_A; class Polyangia; order Polyangiales; family Polyangiaceae; genus JAAFHJ01. Next base: position 606 of record JAYWGI010000337.1, on the reverse strand, counting down.
GACTACAATGACCCGAAGCGCTGGGAGAAGTGGGGCTTCGTGGCGCTTGAGAAGCCCGACTTGGTACCGAGCAAGGGCTTCACGGTGGTCGACCACCTCACCAACAATGTGTACCTCGGCACCATGGGCGCCACCTCGGAGTTCTACAAAACCGTCTTCGGATTTACGGAAGTGAAGTACTTCGACATCCGCGGCGCCCAGACCGGCCTCACCTCTTTCGCGCTGCGTTCGGCATGCGGCAAGTTCTGCATCCCGATCAACGAAGCCAAAGAGAAGAAGAGCCAGATCAACGAATACTTGGACGAATACAAAGGCCCAGGCGTGCAGCACATCGCCTTCTTGTCAGACGACATTTTGGGCTCGCTCGATGCCATGAAGGGCACGGGCATCGAGACGCTTGAAATGGACGAGCAGTACTACCAGGACATCAAAAAGAAGCTGCCGCAGATCACCGAGGATTGGGCCCGCATCCAGGGCCATCAGGTACTCGCGGACGGCGATGAAAATGGATATTTGCTGCAAATATTTACAAAGAACGTGATTGGCCCGATCTTCTTCGAGATCATCCAGCGCAAGAACTGCCTCACGTTTGGAGACGGAAACTTT
>JAYWGI010000336.1:0-1979 GCA_043779025.1 Myxococcales bacterium | reverse complement strand
GGGCCGCAAAGCTTAAGCGTGGCTCAGGTGCAGCGAGGAGCGGAATGCGGCAACACGGTGTGAGTGAATCGCTCATTGCGCCGCGCGTCTGCACTGTGCTTGGAGTGTTCCATGCGCGCTCCTCAACTTTCCTTCATTGCGTTTGTGCTGGTGTCCGGATCCGCACTCGGATCGGTGGAGCTCGGCCCCCTATCGAAGCGTGGCGCTCAAAACTGGTACCCGCAAGTTGCACCGGGCAACGTCGAGGTGATCGGCCATGGCATTGCCACCGTAAAGTCCAAAAGCGGGCGCAGCTACACGCGCTCGAAGCTCTCTTCGAATCTTCCCTCCATGCTAGGCCTGATGAGCGCTCAAGATGCGTTGCGGGCGTTAAACGATTCGACACGCCTCGGGCTGCCCGTGCAGACCGCGAGCGATTTGGCTCGGGGCTTGACGCTGAGCAAGCCGAAGCTCGTCGTGGCCGAGGTGCCGATGGCGGGCTTGCGTCCGCTCTGGCGCATGCGTGGCCCCGTGCGCGTCGAGCCGACGCTGTCTCAAAAGCAATACGACGTGGACGCGCAGACCGGCGAGGTTGTGGCTGTGCGCGAGCTCATTCAGCAGGTGGTGTCGGCGAGCGTATACCCCGCCAACCCCGTCTCGACCCCCGCGCTTGCCTTGCTCCCCTTGGCGCTGCAGCCCAGTGCGCCTGAGGCCATGGCTTCGCCGGAACTCATCGCACACAACTGTGTGGACAACAGCACGTTGCGCAACGTGTTTGGCCAGGAGTTTCGCGTGTGCGAGCTCTCGCAAAGCGCCGTGCTCAACGTGGACGGCAACTACACCCCCACGCCCGACGACAGCAGCAGCAGCACCACGCGCATGAACGACGCCTTCTCGCAGGTGTCGATGTACGCGCACACCGCCCGAGCTTATGCGTACTTTCGGGCGCTGCGTGCCGAGCCCAACGCACAAGTCACCGTGGCCACACAGCTCAACGTTGTGGCCAACGTGCGCTTCGATCCGCGTGTGAGTTCGCTGTTCAATGGCGGAAGCGGTGACGGCAGCCCGAGCACTGCTGCGACGCCTCTCAGGACCTTGGACAACGCCTTCTTCTACCCCAACGATGGCAACGGGTTCATCAGCCAGATTATGGGCGTAACAGGCGGCGGTCTGTTTTTTGGGCAAGGCCGCACCATCGACTACGCCTACGACGGCGACGTGGTGTACCACGAGTTTGGTCATGCCGTGGTAGACCACAGCCTGCAATTGGGCGGCGCGTATGTAGAGCCCTGGGGCTATTCGTTTCAGCCTGGCGCCATGAACGAGGGCCTCGCCGACTACTTCTCTTCGGCCATCACGGGCGAGCCAAACTTGGGTGAATATGCCGGCGGCTGGGACAGCAGCGGCGGCATCCGCAACCTGGCCAACACCTTCACCTGTAACGAGAACATCGCGGGCGAAGTCCATTACGACAGCCAGCTGTTTAGCGGCGGCCTGTGGTCTGTGCGTACGGCTCTTGGTAGCGACGCTGAGCGCGCCACCTACGACGCGGCAATCTACACCGCGATGCGCCTTCATCCGGGCTCCGAGAGCATCGGGTTCCATCAGTTTGCCGACATGGTCCGCGACGTGCTCCAAACAGAATTGCCTGCCGCGGAGCCCATTTTCCTCGCCGAGATGACCCGCCGGGGAATTCTCCCGGGCTGTGCGCCCACGGCGCAGGCCCGCAGCGGAGTGGAGGTCGAAGCCCCCGAAGCCTTCGGCAGCTTCTCGGCCTACCTCGCGCCCGGAAGGCAATCGAGCGGGCTCGCCATCACCCCCGGCGTCACGCAATTTCAGACCAACGTACCTGCGTCGCAAGCCGTCGGCAGCACGCTCGAGGTCTCCCTCGGTTGGTACAACCCAGGTGGCTCCGGCAGCAACGCACTCAAGGTTGTGGCGCACATCGACGGCCCGCTCGTGTGGTCTCGAAAGAGCGGCCGATACGACAACAATGGCGC
>JAYWGI010000335.1:0-1979 GCA_043779025.1 Myxococcales bacterium | reverse complement strand
ACACGCTCCGGCAAAAGCGCATCTACGCGGTAAATCGCTGTATGTCCGCCCGAAACGAGCAGGCTCACCATGGGTCCGGCGGGGGGCGCCTCAGCCAGACTTTCGCGGCAATCTTCGCCATCGCGCCGCAGGAACGGGCTCACCAAGTGGCCGAACAAATGGTCCACGCCCACGAGCGGCTTGTCCCACGCCCACGCCAAAGTCTTTGCAAACTGCAAGCCCACAAGGAGCCCGCCTACGAGCCCCGGGCGACATGTCACCGCGATGGCGTCAATTTGTGCATGATGCATACTTGCATTCTGCAAAGACTCGCTCACCACGGCCTCAATCGCGCGCAGGTGATCGCGTGAGGCGACTTCGGGCACGACGCCTCCGTGCAGCGCGTGCGTGGCGGCTTGGCTGCGCACCACGTCGGACAGCACGGTGCCGTCGCCGCACACCACGGCTGCTGCCGTCTCGTCGCACGACGACTCAATGCCTAAGACGCGGAGCACGGCTCGGGTTCCTATCCTTTCCAAATCACCATGGCCAGGGCCGTGCACACCAGGGACAACGCGAGCGCCACAGCGAGCGGTCCGCGCGACAAGTGGCCTTGCACACGGAGCTCACTGGAAGGGTCAAACACGCGCGCAGCTTGCAGCGGGCGACGCCCCTCCAGTACCACGGAGAGCGCGCCCAAAACGCCGGCGAAAGCCACGCAAAACGCGACGCTTGCACGCCTTGAGGCGCGCGCCGCAAAAATCGGCGACGCATGCTCGGCGTAGTCGCGACTTCGGAGGACGGCCACAGGCAATACCGGGACCAGCGCGGGCGCAACCCCAGGGAGCAGTGCTACATCACGTGCATTCTGCACGGGCACGGCACATACCGTCGCGGCACCCCAACCGGAGAGATCAGCGTGCGAAACAAGCAACCACCGCGGCTGCATCTCACGTGGCGCGCGCCATACCTCCCCGGCCGCTTGCACGACCATTTGCGCCGCGCTGTCGCCAAGCCACAGCCCACGCACCCATCGCGCCTCCCCGCGCGGCTGCACGTGCAATTCAGATCCCATCCAGCGCACGCGCGGTGTGGCCATCCCTACTTTGGCGGCAAGCGCGTCGTCGCCGATGGCCCCGCAGAGCGGCGCCGCGTGTGCGCTGTCCTTGGCTACCAACGCCAGCGACGCGTAATGCCCTCGCGGCTCCCGAAGCGCGACGCCCTCGGCTGCGGTGTTGTCATGCTTTCCGTCCACGGGGCGCGCTTTGTCGCGCCGCGGGTCGTCTTCTTGCAGCGCCAGGTTGGAACGAAACGCGTGGACCTCGGCCAAGCCTGCCACGTCGACCAAGCCCCACACGCTCTCGTGTTCCACAAACGACGCCGGTGTCCGCCACAAGCCCACCATCGCCAGCGCAAAAAGCACCGCGGTCGAGAGCTGAAGAGCGCGAGAAACTGACGGCATGCGGAGAGCAGAAGTATGGCAGCCCGGCGTAGGCAAAGGGTTGTTTTGTTGCGGGCATCGGGACTAAGACACACGTCAAGATGTCAACCGAAGCTATGGTCTTGTCTCAAGAAGCTGATCGCGGTGTTTTCTTGCGTTCGCGCATTGCCTCGTTCGTGGGCTTTGCGCCGCTGGGTGTGTGGACGCTGTCGCACTTATGGAGCCAGCTCGCGGCCTTTCAGGGCGCCGAAGCCTGGGAGCGCGAGGTCACGTACCATGCGCACCCGCTCGCGTATTGGGTTACGTCATTTTTGGTGCTGGCGCCGCTGTTTTTGCACGCGGTTTGGGGTATCGCGCGCCTGCGCACCACGCGCGTCAACGCCAAACGCTACGGCTTCCTCGCCAACTTTAAGTACTTGGCGCAGCGTGCTTCCGCGGTCGGTTTGCTCTTGTTCCTCATGGCCCACATCTGGCTCGCCATGTTGCACCCGCGCTTGGTGGAGGGTCACCCGGAGCCCTTCGCCGACATCGCCGCCTACATGAGGCATCACCCGCCCAC
>JAYWGI010000334.1:0-5349 GCA_043779025.1 Myxococcales bacterium | reverse complement strand
TCGCTGAGCACAAACTCTTGGCTTGGGTGATCGTAGAGCACCACGTCGAGCTCGCCCGCGCCGAAGTCAAGCGCTCCTGGAGGCCCAAAGGATTTGGCCACATTGTGCCACGCGCGCGTGGCCCTGGTGTGCGCACGCAGCGCAGATTTGCGCTCAGGCGGCACGAAAAAGTACGGGTGATGCCCGAATGCAAAGGGCATCATATGCTGCGAGGTGTTGGTCACGCCGTGCTCGAGCAACAGGTGCTGGCCGGCGAGCCTAGGACGCATGCTGAGCTTCCAGCTCCAGGGGTAGAGCGCCAGTGTGTCGGCGTTGGACTCCGCATGAAAGCGGCCGCCGTCGCCAAGTGTCCACGCCATCTCACGCGCAAAGCCGTGCTGCCGGAGGCGGCCGCGGGCGTGCTCGGTTACAAAGGTATCGTTTTGCAGTCGCCCCGGGCTTGGAAACAACAGCGGACTGCCGCCGCGCACGCTGCGCGACGTGTCTGCAAACGTTGCTTCGTCCATGAAAAAAACTTCGCGATCATCGATACGCCACGACGTAGGCAAGCCGCCCCGCCAAGGCGCCACGGCGAGCTCGCTCTCGCCGGATTTCAGGTGAACGTAGAGATTGACGCTCATGGTGGCCAGAGCGTACGAGATTCCGCCATGGCCGTACCAATGCACTACAAGGATATCCCAATGCTTGACGGCGCGCGCTTCCTCGGCGCTGGGCATTTGGCAGAGTTTTCTCAGGGCGACGCGCGTTTGGCACTGCTCGACCGCGTTGCGGCGCACCCGTCGCCACTGGTGCGCATCGCCGCGCCAGGTGGCCGTACGGTGGTGGTCAACTCACCCGAGGCCATGGCTCAAGTTTATGTGGAACATGCAAAGGATTTTGAGAAAGCGTTTCTGACCCGCCACTCTCTCGCGCCCCTTGCGGGCAATGGGCTTTTTACCGCGGAAGGGGCCCTCTGGCGGTCACAGCGAAAGCTGATGGCGCCGATGTTTCAGCCCTCGCTCATCGCGACTTACGCCGCCGACATGATTTGCTGCACCGATCACGCGGTGAACACGTGGGTAGACGGCGAGGAACTCTCCATGTCCGAGCAGACAACCCACATCACGATGTCTATTGCAGGAAAGACACTGTTCGATGCCGACACGTTTTCCGAAGCGGACGAGATTGGCCATGCTTTGACCATCGCCCTCGACTGGGTCAGCGACAACTTTGTATCCCCACCGAGTTTCGTTGCAGCGCTGTCGAACGGCATTCTTCGACGCCTGTCGCTCAAGTTCAAATCACCGTTGAGCGATCAGTTGCGGGCGCGCGCCGATGCACTCATCTACCCCAGCTACCTGAGTCGCAATGCGTCGGACGCGGTCATGCTCGAGGCCATCGCCAAACTCGACGACTACGTAGCGGTCATGGTTCAGGAGCGGCGCGCCAACCCCGATGCCAAACGCGATCTGCTAAGCCATTTACTTGCGGCACACGACGACGAAACCCAAACGCGTATGAGCGACAAACAGCTCCGCGACGAAGTCCTCACGCTCTTTGTTGCCGGGCACGAGACCACGGCGACATCGCTCGCTTGGGCGCTCTATTACCTCAGCCGTGACCCTATGCTTTACGCGCAAGCGCGCACCGAGGTTGATGCATTGGAAGGAAAGACGCCCACCCGTGAGGACCTCCCACGGCTTGGCTTTTTGTTGCGTGTGTTTAAGGAATCACTGCGCATCATGCCGCCCGTTTACATCAGCTCGCGACAAGCGTGGACGCACACGGAGATCGCAGGATTTGAGATCCCGATGGCGACCGCAACGATTATTAGTCCCTACGCACTGCACCACCGTGAGGACATTTGGCCCGACTCCAAGCGTTTCGACCCGGACCGATTTTTGCCCGAAGCAGAGGCCAAGCGGCACAAGTTTGCTTGGATACCGTTCGCGGCGGGGCCGCGCGTTTGCATAGGAAATCACTTCGCGTTGATGGAGGGCCAGTTGGTGCTCGCCCGCATTTTGCAGCGTGTGGATTTGGCGCGGGCCGAGGATGACGAGCCGGCCCCCCAGGCCACGCTGCGACCGAAGCACGGCATTCGTGTTCGCGTCAGCCGGCGCAGCAATGGTATGGCCACAGCATGAGTCATATTTCCTGCGCCCGCGAGGGGGCCGTTTCGATCATCCGCCTGGCCCGCCCCGAGAAAAAGAACGCTCTTACGGTGGCCATGTATCAAGGTCTGGTGGCAGCGCTCAGCGATGCAGCGGCTGATGATTCAGTGCATGCTGCACTTATCAGTGGCGCCCCTGGCTGCTTTACCGCCGGCAACGACATCGGCGACTTTATGGCCAATCCGCCGGAGAATACCGACACACCCGTGTTCCGCTTTCTCGAAGCCCTTGCAACTTTTCCGAAGCCGCTGCTCGCCGCAGTGGATGGCGCGGCCGTGGGCATTGGCACTACGCTGCTGCTGCATTGCGATCACGTGCTCGCCACTCCCGGCTCCAAGTTTCGCATGCCGTTTGTAGCGCTGGGCGTGGTGCCCGAGGGGGGCTCCAGCGTGCTCCTCGCGGAGCGTGTAGGCCCGGCGAAAGCCAACGAATGGCTGCTCCTGGGTCGACCATTTTCGGGTGAGGAGGCCTTGTCGGCGGGACTCATCAACGAGCTGGTCGACTCCGATTTGCTCGGAACGACGGCGCTTGCGCGCGCGGCGGCCTATGCGGCCCAACCGCCTGGCGCCATGCGTGCCGCAAAGGAGCTACTGCGCGGGCCAGGTCGGCCCGAGCTTTTGGCGACCATGAGGCGCGAGGGTGAGGCCTTTCTGCAGCGCTTGGCGACCGAAGAGGCCATCGGAGCCATGATGGGCTTCCTGTCCAAGTGACAGGCGGCGCAGCGGGGCTTGATGCGCGCGGGCAGAGCCGGTAAGTAGCGGCCATGAACCGCCGCATGTTTCTCGGCAAGATCCATCGAGCCACCGTGACCCAAGCGGATTTGCACTACGAAGGGTCGATTTCGATCGACAAAGATTTGATCGAAGCCGCAGGTTTTTTGGTGAACGAGCAGGTTCACGTGTGGAACGTCACCACAGGGACACGTCTGGTCACCTACGTGATCGAGGGCGCCCGCGGTTCTGGTGTCATCTGCATCAATGGCGGCGCAGCACATCGCAATCGCCCCGGCGATTTGGTTGTGCTTGCAACTTTTGGCGACATGACCGATGCCGAGGCCCGCGCGCATACGCCGCGTGTGGTGCGTGTAGATTCCAACAACAAGATCATCGGCTTTGAGCCCGAGAATCCTGGCCCCGGCGCGCCGCGCCACTGATCCCGGGCCACCTCGCGAAGCCGCGCGCTTACTTGAGCAATCGGCCGGCGCCAAAACCCAATGCAACCACGCAGGCTGCGACCACGACGCAGGCCACTATCCACCATAACGCCCTGCTTTTCGACTGCGAGAACAGCTGCGTGTCTGGCAATACGGAGTGAGGCGCCAACGGGATGTCGATAAGGTGGGGCCTCGAGGACATCGCGCGAGACGGAGGAGAGAACTGCCCCTCGGCGATGAGGGACATGTCGGATTCCGCAGCGGGCGGAATCGATGGCATTGCCATACGCACAGAAGCGGCGGGCCCCGGGTGCAGCGTGCCTGTGTTGATGGAGGGGCTCGAGGCCGCGTTGCGAATCCAAGCCTGAAGGCGTGCCTCATCGCCGGGAAACAGGGACGCAAGAACGCCGCTCAGAAACGAACTTCCCACTCCGGTACCTGCGCTATGCACGTAATGATTGAGATCCTTGGCCATATCTTCGGCTGACCGATAGCGGCGCTTCGGGTCACGCTCTAGCGCACGCATAACGATGTTGCCCAGTGCGGGCGGGTAGTCGTCGACCAGTTTTTCGGGATCTGGAACCTCGCCTCGGAGCACTCGCTCGAGCGTCTCGCCCTCCGTGTCCGCCTTGAACAGGCGACGGTCGGTAGTGAGTTCCCACAAGGTGATTCCCAGTGCAAAGATGTCGGTGCGGAAGTCTACGTCGCCCGACGGAGTGGCTTGCTCCGGCGACATGTACGCGAGCTTGCCCTTCACCACACCGGCCCGGGATGAGCTGGACACCCGGTTGGCCGCTTTGGCCAAGCCAAAGTCGATCATTTTTACGCGGCCATCGTAGGTAAGCAGGATGTTGCTAGGATTCACATCCCGATGCACGACCTGCGATGGGCGCCCCTGCATGTCTTTGTGGGTATGTGCATAGTGCAGGGCTTCAGCCACTTGTCCGCAGATGTACGCGCTGAGCTCGTAGCGCATGCGCACGCCCCGCTCTCGGCATGCATTCCAAGTGGCCCAAAGAGACGCTCCACGGAGTAACTCCATGGCCATGAACAGTCGGTTGCCCTCCCACCCGAGCTCGTGAACCTGAACAATGTTCGGGTGGTTGAACGAGGCGACCGTGCGCGCCTCATCCGCAAACATGGCCACGAACTCTTGGTTCATGGCGTACGCCTCACGGATGACCTTCAGCGCATAAGCCTCCTGCGCGCCGCTCATGTCCGTGCTGACGCCGCACAAAACAGTGGCCATTCCGCCTTCGCCGATTTTTCCTCGGACCAGGTAGCGACCAAGCCGCGTAGGTAGAACGTCGGAACCCGCCATGTGCTCCTCTTAGCCTAATGAGTGGCCGCTGTGCGGGCCCAACTTTCGCACGGTGTGGTGGGCCGGTCTTTGAGATAGCATCTCATGCCATGCGTACTCCTGCTCTGCTTGCCCTGCTCACCGCGGTCCTTCTTTGTGGCGCGTGCACCGATAAGGTAAAGCGCAGCGAAGCCGGGAGCGTCACGCACGCCGCCATGCTGGCGGGGGTGGTTCGGGAAGATCTCAAAGAGCTCGCTGACGGCATGCCGAAGGGCGCCGAGCGTTCTTACAAAGCCTTCTATGTGGACATTGCTTCACCACTGCAAGACCCCTTCACAACGCAGCGTGCGCTCGAAAACGTGCACATGCGCACGAACGAGCTGCGCAACGCCAAGGCGAGCTTCTACGCACTGCTGGACGCGGACGGCACCGCCATCCGCAGCAGCCGCAAGGTAGATTTGATGGCAGGGAAAAAGCTCTTCGCCCTGTTCCCTGGGCTCGCCGCGGGCGCGCCCAAGTTTCGTACCGCGTTCGGCTCTTTCGATACCGAAGAGCGCACCGAGGGCAAGACCCGCACTTATGTCACGAGCAGCGCCATTGTGGGCCCGGCCGGTGAGCTCAAAGGATACCTCGCAGCCGGATGGTCGTACGGCAGTTTTGCGCATCACCTGGGAGAGACTTTGCGTTCGCGCGTGCGGGAGTCTGTGCTGCGCGGCGAGCTCAAGGAGAAGGAGCCGGTGTTGTAT
>JAYWGI010000333.1:0-1981 GCA_043779025.1 Myxococcales bacterium | reverse complement strand
CGCCCGCCAGCACATGCGCGGTGACGCCGGTGAGCGCGTCGCCTGTGTCGATGGCATGAAACACTGGGTCGGGGCCTCGGTGGCGCGGCAAGAGCGAGGGGTGCACGCCCACGGAACCGAGACGCGCGCACGCTACGACCTCGGGCGCGAGCTTCTTCGTCCAGAACCAGCTTGCGATCAGGTCTACGCCCTCGGGCGCCACCAAATCTATCCACGCGGGTGTGACCTTGGGGAGCACGCTCACGCGTTCTGCGCCCAGCTGCGCACGCAGCTCGTCCACGCCCTCGGCATCCTTTCGGCAGATGGCTGCATGCACAACGCAATGACCATCCTCAAGCAGCGCGAGCGCGGCTTGAGGCAGCCCGAAGAACAGAAGCTTCACCTGTCGCCGTGACGATGATGCGCGTCGACGGGCGTGAGCGCGGCGGGCTCCTCACCCACCACACGAAGCATGGTGCTGCGCACGGTGGCTTCGACCAACTGCCACAACTGCGAGCGATCGGTCACGCGCCCCAAGAAACCAATAGGAATGCGAAATCCGCCCTTATCGCGCCTGCCGCCGCCAAACGGGCGGCCTCGGTCGTCAAAGCCGAACGCCTGCTCGAGCCATGCACCGGGGTCTACGCTTGGCGAATGGGTGCGAAGTGAGCCTTCGATGAACTTGTCGCCGACGATGCCGTAAACGACCACCGTGTCGATGTCTTCGCGGCGGACTAAAAAGTCGGAGGCTTGCGCGATGGTGTCGCGCTCGGTCTCGGGCACGAAGCCTACGCCGGCGACTGCAAAGTTGCGGCGCACCGTCATGTCTCCAAGGGCACGGGCGATGACGTCCATCGCGCTGGCCTCGATAGAACGACGCGCCAACGCTTGCAGCAAATCGCGATCGCAGGCATCGGCGAGGAGGGCTGCGGCATCAAAGTCGGGGCGGCGCGCGAGCATGAAATCGTCGGTGTCGGTGGTGAGGCCGTGCATCAACGCGGTGGCCACGCGGCGATCGTCTTCGCTGTCCGCGTCGAGCGGCGCCAGCGCTTGCAGGTACTCTGCAAAGATGGTGGCCGTGGCGCCCACGTCCTGCCGGATGTCGCAGAAGCGAGCCTTGGGCGCGCTGGTCACGCGGTGGTGATCCACAATGAGCAAGGTCTCAATCTGATCCGCCCACGACAGCTCGGGGTCTAAATCGTGCGCGTCTACGAGCGCTAGGAAGTCCACCTTGGAGGGTGCATCGGCCGAGGTCTTCATCTTGAGCATGTCGATGTTCAGGAGCTTGACCAAGGCGCGGTTCTCGCGATGTGAGAGCTCGTGCAAGTACGAGATGGTGACCTCGCGCGCGCCCGCTCGCAGCGCCAGATGTCGCAGCGCGAGCGCGGAAGCGATCCCATCCGGATCGGGGTGACCTCGGAGCGGGATCATCAAGTGCTTGTCCTTAACCGCGGACAGGGCCTCACTGAAGGCGTGAGCGCGATCGACGGGCGCAGGAACAGGGATAGACAACCGACGTACAGGTTCGCTCATGACTGCGTGAAGCTTGGACCGAAGTTCGTAGTGGGTCGAGTCCATTGGAATGTTCCTCAATGTGCGCAGAATCGTCACGGGTGCAATGTGGCCCCGGTGCGGATCGCTCTGATAGTCTTGCATAAGCCACGTGAGCAAGCACAACAAGGTCCCAACCCCATTGCAACCAGCGTCTCGTGCCGAACGCATGGAGGAGGAGGCGATCTCCGCACCTGCACCTACACCGGCTCCAAGCGTACCCCCGGGCACACTCTGGAACCGCGTTGCTCCAGTAGATTTGCAGGGTTCTTCCTTGTATTTCAACCGAGAGCTCTCGTGGCTGGAGTTTAACGCGCGAGTGCTCGCAGAGGCTGAATCCGTTCATGTACCTCTCTTCGAGCGGTTCAAATTTCACGCCATTGTAAGCTCCAATTTGGACGAGTTTTTTATGGTTCGTGTGGCCGGGCTAAAGGAGCAACTCGCGTTAGGC
>JAYWGI010000332.1:0-1984 GCA_043779025.1 Myxococcales bacterium | reverse complement strand
CTTGCCGCGTGAGCGTTCATATAGGTCTCGCGCATCCAGCGCGACGTGTAGTCCAAGATGTCGAACAAACGCGTCTCGTGCCCAAGCGCTTGGGCGGCTTCGACGACTGCTTTTGCGGCCCCCGCATGTCCGCCACCGACCGGAGCATATGCGACCCAAACTGTTGCCATGGGGTTTGTTACTTGCAGTCTACAGCGGTGACACGCTTGGCGCAGGTGCCTGCGCCATTGCTGTTGATTGGATCTATGCACGTAAAGCCGTCTTGGCACGCCGAGGAGAGTGTACCGCCGCACGCCGAGCCGGAAGGACGGAATGCTTCGCATGCCCCGACGCTCGCGACGCCGTTGGTGGATGTCTGTCTGCAAAACCCCGGCGTACAACTGTCACCGCTCGAGCACGCGCCGCCGACCGTGGTCACGGTGCTGGGAGCACGACACACCTTGTTCCCCGCGTCGCAAACCAGCCCATGTGAACACGGGCGTCCTGCACATGATTCTCCGGCTTTGGGCAACAGAACGCACAGCTTGCTGACCCGGTCGCATCCATAGCTGCCCCCCTGATCGCATCCAACCTCGGCGCATGAGGCACCGGGGGCGGCAAGTGCGGTACACAGTCCGCTGGTGCTCGGGGAAGCACCGTACACACACTTGGTGCCGGAGCCGCATCGGCTTGCCTCGTTGCAAGTGCTTCCTGCGGGCAGCCCCCTCAATTGCTTTTGGCAGGTATAGGTGGTTTGGGTTGAGGTGCCGTTCGATGTGCACCGTGACCCGGGGCCACAATCAGGTCGCGTCTGGGAGCTACCAATGCTCCCGGAGCTGCAGTCGGCTCCATCGGCAATGGCAGCGACGCACGCGCCGCAGACATTGCCGCGGCTAACGCTGCTGACGCTGCAGGCCCCGCTGCTACACTGATAGTCTCGCCTGCAGGGCGCTCCGATCGCCAGGGTCCCGGTCAACATGGAAATCTGGTCGCACGCGGCGCTCGTGCCCGAACAGTCGGCCGCGATGCTCCGGTAGCACGCGATGGCTTGGCTTTTGTAAGCAGGGGTGACCCCGGGTGCGGATTCGATTTCTTGTGCGTCCGTGTTGACCTCATCAGAATCACCAGTGCGCACTCCCGATACGCATCGTTCTCGATAGCTTGCGCTCGCCGCTGCTGCAGCTTTCGCAACAGATCCCCCTTCAGCGCCCACGGTCCCAGCGTCACCGCTGCTGCAGGCGAGGAGGGCCGCACCCACGGTGGTCAGGGAGAGAGCGAAGCGAAAGCTGGAGAGTGATTTCATGCGCGATAGACTAACGAGTTCTGCGCCGCGTGGTCTAAGAATCCGCCTCGTGTCCGACGCACGCATGCTCTTCACCACGTGGCTCCCTTGGGCGATGCCTGGGTTCGAGGTGCGCGCGGGGCAGTTGGAGATGGCGCTTGCGGTGGAGCGTGCGCTCAAGTTCTCGCGGCACGCCGTGCTCGAGGCGGGCACGGGCACAGGGAAAACGCTGGCCTACCTGGGCCCGGCGCTGCTCAGTGGTCACACGGTGGTGGTGTCCACGGCCACCAAAGCGCTGCAGGATCAGATCGTCGACAAGGACGCGCCGGCGCTTGTCGAGCTCCTGCGAAACCGCGGCGTGCATGGCGCCGTGCTACGGATGAAGGGCCTCTCTAATTACGTGTGCCGAAGGCGTCTCCAGGCGATGCGTGCATCTTCCACGGACCCTGTGTACGACCGCATTCTGGCATGGATCGACGCAGGTACCGACGAGCATGCGGGAGACATCGACACTGCGCTTTTTGCGAGCGAACGGTTTGAGGTGTGGGACGCGGTACGTACCTCCTCAGACACGCGGATCGGTTCCAGTTGCGACTACTTTGAGACCTGCGTGACCACCAAGTTGCGGCGCGCCGCAGAGGGCGCCACGGTGCTGGTGGTGAATCATCATTTGCTGTGCGCCGACTTGGCGCTCAAGGCCACTGCGGCCGGCGAGCATGCCAC
>JAYWGI010000331.1:0-1991 GCA_043779025.1 Myxococcales bacterium | reverse complement strand
CATACACGCGAACGTTGCGCTGAAATCGGGCGGTGCTCGCCGCGAACCGCAACGCGCTGGGGACCAACCCAGGAGCGCGCTCCACGAGCAGCGCGGTCACCCGACCCGGCGTGCTTTCGGTGTGGCTCAGCGGGAACGAGATCCTTTCATCCTTCGCAGTTGAAGCGAGCGATCCCCAAGAAAATATCGGCTCCAACGGTGCTGATTCGACTCCCGTCAACTCCACCACCAGCGGCTTTCCGGCGGCCACCATATTCGTCGGAATGGCGAGATGCGTCTGCTCCACGGTGCCATGGGAGATCCGAAAAATGGATGCGTGACCGCGTGCGGCGGAACTTGCTCCCTTGGGACCGAAAGCCACTTGCCGCACAAAGTGAAGCTGCGCGATGTCCAGATACAATTGCAAGCCAGCATGCGCCAAGGCAGCGGGCGTAGGCGCGAGCTCATAGAGCTCGGTCATGCCTGTGTCGTCGCCTGTGGCTACGCCGCCGCGCTGCGCGGTGGAGTTCACATGCGCCATCACCTGTGTGCTCCCCGCAGAAGGACGGCCGTCTGGAACCAAGGGCATCTCGACCGCATAGGGAATCTCATGCCCAGCGGCGTCAACGAGGCGCAAGTCCGACAGATCCGGGGCGCAATCGGCAAGCACCTCCCCCGCGATAGAAAGCGCGACAAGAGAACCCTTGCCGGCAGCGATCTTGAGATCTGCGCGCTTGGCGTAGGCGGCGTAGGTGCGTGCACTCTGCACAGCAGCTTGTGGCTCCGCATGCCCGACTGCTGCAGGCAATGACAGCAACACGACCAGGGCGAGAGAGCGAGCGTTCATCGGCGTTCCTTGTCTGCGGAGAATACGAAGCGTTGATAGGCCAGCGACACGCCAATGAGCGAGACCGCCAGACCCACGAGCGAGAGCACGCGGTACAGATCTTTGAGCTCGGCCAAGTCGTACAAGAAGACCTTGCCGATGGTGAGCAGAAGAAAGGCCAAGCTCACCCAGCGTAAGGCGCGAATGCTACGCGCCATGCCGATGGCCAGCAGGAGCACAGCGTACAGCGCCCACGAAATGGAGGTGGCCAAGTCACGCGCGGGGAGCCTTTCGAACTGCAGGGACAGCGTGCGCGTGACGCCGAAATAGTCGGCGATCCCCAGGTTGATCCACACAAAGAACACGGCCACGGCGCCGCCTGCCATGAAGGACGCAACCAAGGGAATTCCCTTGGCGTATGCACCTGGCTCCCAGGTACGTGCGCGCGTGGCTTCCAATGGTTGCAACAACGCGGCGCTGCCTACGAGCGCCGCCACCGGTACCCAATAGGTGTAGAATACCCAATTGAGCACGGGCATGCTTCCGCGCGCGTGGTAGGCGAGCACTTCGCTGTTGGCGACCAAGCGCAGGACCACGGACGCTGCGAGCGCGAAGGCCCACCACTTGAGCCCCGAATGGTCGAGCTTGCGCCACAGGAGCACCAGCGCCAGAGCCTCAACCGCCCAGCCAATGGTGACCCACTCATTGGAAAGCTGCAGCGGGATCGCCACGCTGAGAAAGCTCAGCGCGATGGCCGACTGCCAGACGATGGCACTTTTTCGTTTCGCCGCGCCCTCGGGGCCATGCGTGCGGACGCGCATGAGCGCAGCCAGGCTGAGTGCGCCTAGCCCAACGGGCAAGAGCCCGATCGCGGCGTCGGTGAAGGCCGCGATGAACAGCGCGCGGAGGGAGAAGAACCACAGCGGCCCCGCAAGGGCTGAGGCCATCCAGGCAAAGCTGTCATTGGCGAAGGCGCGGCGTGCGGCGAAGGGCCAGCCCACAACGAAGCATACCAATGCAGTTTGCATGTAAAATCCGCGCGCTCCGGCGGATGCGTCGAGCGACTGCTGCGCAAAGGTCCACATGCTTTGCGCAAACACAGCGGCAGCGGCAAGCCCAAGCACCCAACGGCCGTCGCCTAGGCGCGTCGCGGCGAACACGCCCACAAGCACAATGGCAGCCGTTG
>JAYWGI010000330.1:0-1995 GCA_043779025.1 Myxococcales bacterium | reverse complement strand
CCGTGCGCCAGTGGTCGCGGACGGGTCGCCCGGGTTTCAAGCGTGCAAAGCTTGGCGACTCGCGAGCTGTGTTGCTGGTCGCGTCGGCGGCCTAGTCCCAGGGCCGTCTCAAGACTGTGCGCACAGCGCTGTCAGTGCTATCGTTGTTGGATGGGTGCCGGTTTTAACGCTATCGCAATGTTTGTTGCCGCTTATGCGAGCAGCAGTGCGGAAGCTATTTTGCACAATGACGCTTCACTTCCCTTTGCACATCTCGCTGCCCATCCTGTAGCTGTGGATGCCGCCGCAATGGCCAATGAAATTCCAGGGTTTCCTCTTTTGCGATCTGCGGAAATGGAGCTAGACCGTACTGTTGCTAAGCTCCAAGAGGCGATTGCGCTTGGCACCCGTTTGAATCATCGCCACACGTCTAACGCTCGCGCTTTGCTTGCCGCAGTAAGGGCACTGCGCGAGCGCTGTGACCTGGCGAAGGCCGAGTACCTGCGGCTTGAAGACGAAGAACACATGCGCGAGTATGGGGCTATGTACCTACGCCTGGCATGATTGCTCTGCGTGCGCTTTGCGACATTGAATTCCTTGATGTCCAGGATGTTTTGGCGATCCATTCCCGCATGATTTCTGAGTTTGGTGGTTCTCCTGGGGTTAAGAGCCATGAGCAACTGGAGTCGGCGGTGCAGGCTCCGCGGTCCGGCTACTACGAATCCTACGAGGAATTGGCCCGGGCAGTCCTCGATGGCATCGCGTTCGGTCACGCGTTCCACGACGGCAACAAGCGAACTGCGATCCGGGCGATGTTCCTGTTCTTGCAGCGCAACTACATCAAGCCAAAGCGCAGCGACCCCATCGGCATGTATGAGGCAGTGCATTGTCGCGTTGAGCGCGAGTGGGACGAGCACCGGTTCGTCCAGTACCTTTGCACGCTTGAGTTCCGGGACCTCAGGCGAGACTCGTACGCCCCGCCAGGTTAGCCCCCAGCCCTGAAGTCCGCGTGAAGCTTCGCCCTTCCAGTGGCGGTAGCGCCCTCCCGGGCGATGTCTACAACTGCCGCGACCCGTGCCCCATCGGCGTCCTGCCCTTGCTGCGGCCGGCGTAGACCTTCTCGAGCACCTAGACCCACTCCGGCTCGCTCAGCTTCTCAGCACCAGAGTACTTGCCATCCTTGACGATGAGCACGGTTTCACGAAGGCGAGCGTCACGTGGCTTGCCACTAACGAACACGCGGATGGCCCGGCGAAGCCCGCTGTCTTCGATGTCCAGGGCCTCCTCAAGCACCTCGGCCACCGGGTCATGCGCGGGCTAGTTGTTTGCCTTGCTAGCATCGCGAGATGCCCCAATCATGGCCGCATTCAGAATTGCCGCCGCTGCCGCACATGTGATTCCCCAAGCTGTTCCGATCGTCCCAATTCTGACAATGGCGTACAAGCCACCAAGCGAGATGGTCAATGCGCACAGCATGCCGCCAACCCGGAGCACTGCCGTGACCGTCCCCGCCCGACGCTCCTCTGACATACGATGGCGCGCCTGCTGTTCCATCAGGGTTACTGCCCGCTCGACTAGTGACGGGTTGATCGCCTGATATCCGGCCAAGGACTCAGGGGAATCGAATGTTGTGACCTGCGCGGTCGCTCGATAGCTTGACACTCCCGACTCGCCCGCGTGGTCTATCGCAACGCTTTTGCTCTCTTTAACCACGCGTGACGCGCCCAGCAACGGCCCTAAAGTCCGCATTCAGCTTTGCTCTATCCTTCGCGAACTCAGCTCTTGCATCGGCCCCAGGAGCTTGAGACGGTTGAGGCCATGCGGGCGCGTCCAGCCTGCCGACTCCATAGCTCCACCCAGCTAATAGATTGCGTAGCAGTTCGCCCATGCCTAGACGATAGCAGCCCCTTGGGCGATGTCTACAACTGCCGCGACCCAGCCGGCATCAGCCCGCGCATCTTGCGCCCCGCGTTGTACGTGTTGTGCATTTCGCGTGCCCAATCTTCTTCGGTCATG
>JAYWGI010000329.1:0-1996 GCA_043779025.1 Myxococcales bacterium | reverse complement strand
ACCATACGCCGCAGTCCATGATCGCTGACTTTGCAAAATCCAGCACCCACGCACGATACAACGTGCTCGCCTACCACCTCAAGCCCGCGTTCGAAGCCCAGACCGAGCGGGATCTTGGGCAACTTCGAGGGCTCAACCTCGAGATCGCGCGATTGGGTGCAGAATACAATCTGTAAGCGTAGCGCTAGTAAGAAAATTGCGCTTGCAAACGCACCCAGTCTCCGCGCTGATCGGTGCCGTTGAGGGTGCGCGCCACGTTGAGGTAGGCGACCGTAAACTCCGCGTTCTTGACGGGAGTCCACTCAATGCCGCCCTCGAACTCCGTGACCTTGTACGCCCCTACATTGGTCTCCAGCTTGTGGCCGCCGCGATAGTAGGAGCCGCGCGCATAGGGGATCAGCTGGCCCGCGGACCCGGGCAGTTCCGCGATGCGGTAGCTGAGCATGCAATAGCCGCCGTAAACATCTTTTTGCTGCACAAACGTGCCGTCGAGCTCGGGCCCTGTGCCGTAGTTGGCTTCGATCTGCACGCCGAAAGGCTGCGGGAAAAGGTTGAGGCTAAGCAGGCCGCGCGCGTCGTCGAAGTTGTCGTTTGTGCCGCCCATTTGGCGACTAAAAATTTTGTCGCCTCGGGTAACAGCCACCGTACCGTAGTAGCCGGCCACGCCCACCTCGGCCCATTGCGAGCCGCCCAAGAGGAAGGGCAAGGAAAGACGCGCATAGGCCGTCTTGGTGCTGTTCTTTTCGATTAGGTTGATGCCCTGGCCATTGGCAACACCGATGCTTGCAAGGCCCCAATCGTTGCTGCCTTTGAGACCTAACTTCATGATGGTGTCAAAGCGTTCGTGCACCTCTTTTGGGGTGTAGAAAAGGAAGGCGCCGATGTCGCGCTCGCCAGGAGCGGCGGTGTTGATGGATTCGCTTCGGTCGAGCGCGATACGGTTCTGACTCGATTGAATGTTCTCCCACCCATACGGAACCTTTAGCAAGCCGGACCGGAGCGTAAACTCCTTGTCGGCGCCGATGGCTAGCGCGGCCCAAGCATCCCGTGCAGCCAGTACGTGCATGGTATCGCCAGCAATCGCGCCGGCGAAATCGGGTTGCAAGTAGACGGTGACGCGATCGGTGGGCTTTGCCAGCAGCGCCAAACGCACGCGCCGCAGGGTGAAGGAAGCGGGCCCAGTGAGGCCCTTGTCGCCGAACTCGTACCTCATGCCCGGTGTGGTGTCGGCAAATGCACGATCGTAACGTAGCTGCGTGTACCCCCGAAGCGTGATGTGGTCGGTCCACGAGTCATGCTTGGGTTCAGGAGCGTGAGCGGCGGGGATCACCACGGTCACGGGCGCGACAACCGTCGCTGACTCAGCGGCCCCTGGGGGGAGCCCCATTGGGGGGAGGGGCGCAGCGGGTGTGGCTGGCGCGGGGGTCACGACGGTGGTGGCGGACGAGAAGGACGGCGTGGGCGAGGCGGGTACAGCGGGCGCTGCGGCTTGAAGTAGCAGAGCGAGGGCTTGAATCTGGATCATCATTGGGCCGGCATCTGACACGGCATGCGTGTCGACATCGCGACGCGGGCGTGAAGATTCTGCGAGTGTTCCGACGCCAGTTTGTCACAAATGTGCATTCTTCACCTACTGCGATAGACTCGAGCCATCAGAGCGTTATCACGGCACTTTGCGACTCTATTTGGCTTCTTTTGTCTGGCGGACGCGGCAAATGCGGAGCCGATGGACGCGACGGGCGTGCTCGCACCGATGAACCCGGTGGTGGCTGCGCGTGTTCAGGAGATTGCACGGCACGGCCCAGCCCGGTCGGAGCACACCCTGTCGCGTATCGGGGATTCGCAAACGGTGCAGAGTGCATTCATGCAATGCTTTGCGGACGCTGAAGTGGACGCGGGTGAGGCGAACGAGACCGCTGCGTACTTTCGCGCATCCGATCGTGGCTATCGCAGCTATCTGCGCAAGAGCCTGGCGGCCAAGGATGGCCAGATGGTG
>JAYWGI010000328.1:0-21102 GCA_043779025.1 Myxococcales bacterium | reverse complement strand
AAGAGTTGAGCCGTCTTAAGTTGGAGCTGGTCGAGGGAGTGAAAAGTGAGCGGTCCGATCTCGCGTCGGTGGCGCGAAACTTGGTTCGCGTCCCGCTCGAACGCTACATGCGAAGCGAGTCCGGGACCGAAGAGTCCTTGGCCTCCGTTTCGTTATCCGCCGTGCTTGAAGACGCGAAGTGCTTGAAGTTAGATGTTGTTTCGCAGCCCAAATTGACAAGCACCGCGTGCCCCACCGTCGCGTTCGTTGCCGGTGACATCCGTGCGGACGATGTGAGCAAGCGCTTGTCGAGACTTAGCTGCCCGAAGTTGCAGGGCGGTACCGGTGGGGGTTACGGCAGCGAAAGGCATGGCGGAGGGTGGCGCATGGGAGCGCGGAAAGGCGCCACCCAGGCACACGTCTATCTAGCGAGTTACGGAGTACCCTTTAGTACCGACGAAGACCGCGCGGCTTTTTGGGTCATGAACGAAATTTTGGGCGGTAGTTTTTCGTCCCGGATCAACATGAACCTCCGCGAGAAGAATGCGTTCACGTACGGTGCTTACTCGCGCTACCGCCCCTTCTCTAGCCACGGTCTGTGGAGTGTTGGCGGACCGATGAAAGCCGACAAAGCGGGGGAGGCGTTTGCCGAGATACGCGTGGAGATTGAGCGTATTCGCACCCAAGCAGTTGGTGACGAGGAACTGCGCCGCGCCAAGGATAGTTGGTTGCGTACTCTCCCAGCGCGCTACGAAACAGCGGACGACGTGGTCGGCGCATGGCTTCAAGATTGGGTGCTGCTGGATCGGTCTGACGAACAAAATACCTTCGATAGCCACTCTTCTCGCTTTTCAAAACAGATTGAAGCGGTCACCAAAGAGCAGGTGATGGAGTCAGCCAAGAAGTACTTGGCTCCAGCGCGCCTTGACTTGGTCACCGTGGGCGATCCGGACCTCATCGCGGCCGAGTTCGCGCCCTTCAAGCTGGGCACGCCCGTGGCTTACGACGAGCTAGGCATGCCGCTCAAGGCCAAGTGATCCTCGCGCTCGACACCACGCAGCCCACCGCCAGCGTGGGGCTCTACGCGGACGACGGCATAGCCGTGTTCGAAGCGGAGTACGATGCCATGAACCAGCATGGCGAGTCGCTCTTGCCAGCATTGAGTGCATTGTTCACGGAGCATGGTGTCGCGCTGGCATCGCTCACGGGAGTGGCGGTGTGCGTCGGGCCGGGCTCCTTCAATGGCGTGCGTGTGGGCCTCTCTACCGCGGCCGCACTGCGTTTGGCGCTAGGCGTGCCGGTGCTTGGTGCCAGCTCTTTTGCACGTGAACGCGTTGGCCTAGCCCCCAGCACGGCGAGCTTGGTGTGCCTTGAGGCAGGCCGGGGCGAGGTGTACGCAGAGCTCGTCGACGCCGCGGGCATAAGCGTGCATGGTGCACTCGTATGCGTGCTAAGTGCAATTGATGCCTTGGTCGCCGAGGTGCCTGACTTGGTGCGCTTGCCGCGTGCTCAGCGAAATGCAGAAGGCTCAGGCCCCGCGGTGCCGCGAGCACGAATGCTCTTTGCGGCCACCCGGGGGCTGAGCCCCATGACAAGCATCGATGCGGTCTACGTGCGGCCGCCCGACATCACTGCGCCAAAAAAGGCTGCCCCGTAGCGGCGTCTGTCCAAGCCGTGGCCGTCAGCAAATACTCGGACTTGCTGAGCGTGGGGCGTATGTAGAGCTGAAGCGCCACCTGTTGGCTCTTGGCGTGAAAGTACTCCACACGCATGCTGTGGGTGGCTTTGACCAGCCGCACAAGCTGGGTCTTGCTCACCGGCTCATGTTCGCCATCGTTGTCGATAATGAGCATCTCGTCGATGTAGAGCTTGGCGCCATCGGCAGACACCAAGCGCACTTCGTATTCGACCTCGCGGTTTACCACGATGGGGCCATTGTAGACTGCAAGGAAGTTGTTCTTGCGACCGCCTGCGCCCGTAAATCCCGCGAAGCCACTGTTCGGGCCGATGTTGAGCGAGTTGGTGAAGAGCCGCAGCGCCGGTGCACTTTTAGGCACATCCGGGAACTTTGTTGTCGCGGTATCGGGGAAATAGACGTCACCCGCCCAAAGACCACCGCTGCTGGCCGTCGAGCCGAAGGCGTAGACCGTAGGCTTGGCCGATAGAAGGTTAGGTACAGTGCCCCCCGGGTACTCCTTCTTGCCTAGAGGCACGGCCGTTGGCGCTAGCGGAACGGGCTTAAGCGAGAGGCGGGGTTGCTCGCGGTGGGCTTGTAGCGCGGTTGTGTCTACGGACGCAGGCTGGGTCGTCGTGGAGGTGGCTGCAGGGCTGGTGGTCGTTGCCGTTTCGGTGCTGGTTGTGGCGGGGGGCGGAGCGGTAGTCCCTGAGGCCGTGGGCTCGCCGCCCGGGTTTTGTGTGCGAATCTCCACGTGGCAAGCCGCTAAGCTGCCCGCAGTCGCTACTGCGATCGTGCTAGCGACAAGCTTCTTCATTGCATTCATCAGTCGTTCCTCTTGTGTGGGCGTCGCTCTCGAAAGAGGAGGCCGTCAGAGGGGGATTCTACACGCCGGGCCCACAACAACAAGTCCGTGTCCTTGTCCCTGCCGTAAAGGGTGCGTAGCATGCAAGCGATGAGCGCACGTCTTCCTGTTCTGCCCCTTCGCAACAGCGTGTTGTTTCCGGCGTCGACCTTGCCCGTCAACGTGGGCCGCGCGCGCAGTGTGCGCTTGGTGCATGGCTTGGGTGCACCCGAGGGCGCCGAGATTGTGGTCGTGGCGCAGCGCGAGGGCGATACGCAAGACCCGGGGTGGGACGATATCTATCAAGTAGGTACGCTGGCGCGCGTCCTCAAGGTGGTGCGGGTCGGGCCAGGGAGCTACTCGCTCCTGCTGCAAGGGCTCTCTCGCGCGCGCATCACCGCGCCAGTCGACATCGAGCCCTTCATGCTGGCAGAGGTCGAGCGCTTGGATGAGCCTGCACCTTCGTTCCAAGGCCTCTATGCAGGCGTGGACGGGTTGCGTGCAGCCTACAACGAGCTCTGCGCCATGCTCGAGGATTCTCTCGACGAGTCCACACGCAACTTGGCGGCCACAGTGCAAGAATCCGGCAAGTTGGCAGATCTCATTACTGCTGCGCTACCTGCAGAAATGCTGAGTGTGGCTGAGCGCCAGGCCGTGCTCGACACGGGCGATTTGCGTGAGCGTGTGGCGGCGGCGCACGTGCTTGTGCGTCGGGTCATCGATTCGCTGCGGGTGCGACACCAAGTGGAACGCATGGTAGAGCTCGAGGGCGAGACGCAGCGCGAGCTGGTTCTTCGCGAGCAGATGCGTTCCATTCGCGAAGAGCTCGGCGAGGGCGACGAGGAGGATGAACTCAGCACACTGCGTGAGCGTGTGCTGCGTGCGGGAATGTCGGAGGATGCGCTTAAGCTTGCCAAGAAGCAGCTCAACCGCATGAGCACCATGCAGCAGCAGTCGAGCGAATACCATATCACCCGCAGCTACGTGGAGTTGCTTGCGGACTTGCCTTGGGGAAAGTCAAGCGACGACAACGTCGACGTGGAGCGCGTACGAGCCTGCTTGGAGGAAGACCAGTTCGGCCTCGAGAAAGCAAAAAAACTCATCGTCGAATTCATGGCCGTGCGCCGTTTGCGCGGCGACAAGCGCAGCCCAATCCTTTGCCTCGCGGGGCCTCCAGGCGTTGGAAAAACCACGCTCGCGCGCTCTATCGCGCGCTCGATGGGCCGTCAGTACACTCGTGTCGCACTGGGCGGTGTGCGCGACGAAGCCGAGATCCGCGGACACCGCCGAACCTACGTTGGCGCGCAACCCGGCAAAATCATTCAGGCCATCAAAAAGGTAGGCACCAAGAACCCCGTGTTCTTGCTGGATGAGATCGACAAGATGGGCTCCGACAACCATGGGGACCCATCGAGCGCCTTACTTGAGGTGCTTGACCCCGAGCAGAACGGAACCTTCCGCGATCACTACGTGGACACCGACTTCGATCTGTCCCAGGTCACCTTCATCGCGACGGCGAACGACTTGTCCAACGTGTCAGGCCCGCTGCTGGACCGCATGGAGGTCATCCAACTTAGCGGCTATACGCGGGGGGAGAAACTCGCCATCGCGCGCTTCTACGTTGTGCCTAGGCAGCTCAGTGGGCACGGCTTGTCGCCGGAGGAGCTCATCATCACCGATGAGGCGCTGGGCGCCATCGTGGACGGTCACACGCGGGAAGCTGGTGCCCGCGGTCTGGAGCGCCAAGTAGCTGCCCTGTGCCGCGATGTGGCCATGGCGCGCGCGTCCGGCGACGAGCGGGTTGTTACCGTGGACGCAGCCGGCGTGGAACGAATCTTGGGCCCTGCGCGCTACTACCCTGAGCTCGCAGAAAAGAAGAGCGCGCCAGGCGTGGTCGCCGGCCTTGCGTGGACGCCGGCAGGGGGCGATGTGCTCTTCGTGGAGGCCAGCAAAAGTCCTGGTCGTGGTGGCTTTAAGGTCACGGGCAATTTGCGCAGCGTGATGCAAGAGTCGGCGGCCGCTGCCATGTCCTTTGTGCGCAGCCGCGCTAAGGACTTGGCGCTGGATCCAGAGACCATCGCCAAGCTCGATGTGCACTTGCACGTGCCAAAAGGGGGCACCCCCAAGGATGGCCCCTCTGCGGGTGTGACCATGTTCACAGCGGTTTCGTCGCTGTTGCTCGACTGCCCGGTCCGCACCGACATTGCCATGACAGGCGAAATTTCTCTTCGGGGCGTTGTCTTGCCCGTGGGCGGTATCAAGGAGAAGCTGCTCGCAGCGCACCGCGCGGGCATGAAAGAGGTGCTCATCCCGGCCAAGAACGAGCAGGACTTGGACGAGTTGCCCAAGGACGTGCGTGATGCACTCAAAGTGCATCTAATCTCGCGCGTAGAACAGATTCTGCCCCTCGTGCTTGAGGCGCCCGCACAGCCTTCGTGAGCGAGAAGAGCTATTCGGCACGTGCACGGGCGCTCGCACACTGGCCTTTTGCGCTTGTAATTTTTTTGTGTGTACTGTGCACGCGTGCGCCCCAGGCGAGTGAGCCTGGCTACGAGTATGGCTTGCTCGCTGGCCTTTTGTTGCCTTGGCTTGTAGGCGGGCTCTCGGCGCGGGCGGAGCAAGGTGTAAGCAGTTCCGCCGGCCAGGTGCTTCTGCGTGCCCTTGTCTACGCGGCCGTGGTGTTTATCGTGCCAGTGTTGTGCACGTTTGGTTCGCAGCCTTGTGATTTGGCGGGTGGAATGATTTGGGTTGGGAGTGGCGCTTCGCTGGGTTCGGGGTGTGCCTCCGTGGTCGGGAGTCTCGTTGGAGGCACGTCGCGCACCGCCGCGCGCGCGTTCTGGCTAGGTGCGATGCCACCGCTCGCGAGCGTCGCGCTGGGCCTCGCACGCTTTTGGGCCACGCCTTCGGTGCATGCTTACGATGCCTTCGCCGGGTACTTCGCAGGCACGCTCTACGACACGGTGATTCCGTTCGATGCGCGCTACGCGTGGAGCCGCGCGTTGCCGCTGGTGCTCGTGGCCGTGCTCGCGCTGACGCCCCCACGCTGGCGGCTGGGTGCGCTCGGAGTAGCGCTGCTTTTGCTTTCCGCTGAGCCTCACTTTGGTCTGCTGCATCATAGTCCAGGGGCGCTGGCGTCGCGACTGCCGGAGCGCCGTGACGGCGCGTGCGTCGTGCACGCAGACACGCACATCCCAGCCGCGCGCGTGGATGCGTTGCTGCGTCAGTGCGAGGTCGATAAGCGCGACGTGGAGGCGTACTTCGGCGTGGCGCAGGTGCCAGTCACCGTGTTCGTCTTCCGGGATGCCGAGCAGAAGCAGCGCCTGATGGGGGCGGGTCACACGTACATTGCCAAGCCATGGCGGAATGAGGTGTATGTGCAAGATGCAGGCTTTCCGCACCCCACCTTGAGGCACGAAATCGCGCATGTGATCACGTCGGCTTTCGCGTCGGGGCCCTTTCGCGTAGGCGGCTCGCTTGGTGGTTTCTTGCCTGACCCCGGCCGCATCGAGGGCTTTGCGGTCGCCGCGGAGGGGGAGTCGGCAAGCCGGCGTGAGAGGGTTGCGGATATGCGCAATGCCGGCGTCATGCCGACGGTTTCACAAGTTTTTTCACTGGGTTTCCTGAATGCTCCCGGCGCGCGCAGCTATACATTCGCGGGTGCCTTTGTAGACGATGTGAATGCTCGCTACGGGGCGGCCACACTGCGTGCGTGGTACGGCGGCGCGGATCTAGCATTGCTGGTGGGCAAGCCGTGGCCTGTGCTGGAGCAGGAGTTTGTGACCGGCTTGCCAGCCGGCGAGCCGGCCCACAATGACGACGCAAAGGCGCGCTACGGTGGGCCCGGCATCTTGGCGCGCCGGTGTCCGCACCGCATCGATGGCTTGCGCGCAGATGCATCGCGTTGTGTGGCCGCCGGGGACGTCTCCCGAGCCCGCGCATTGATTGCGGAGGCCCGCCTCTTGGCGCCCAGTGATGCTGTGCTCCAGTACGAGGATGCACGGCTAGCCGCCGAAGGGGATGCCGCGGCATCGATGTACTTGCAGAGCCTGCTTGAAGATGGCCGAGCGGAGCCCGCGCTTCGCTCGGCCGCGCATGAGCTGCTGGGGGATCGGTCGCGAGACAACGGTAGGTTCAGTGCAGAAGCCAACTACTTGAATGCCAGAGCGCACTACGATAAAGCCGCGTCCTTTACTCCGTCGGAAGACCGCAAACGTCTGCTCGAGATTAAGCGTGAGGCGTTGGCATGGGACGCGGCGCCAGCGCTTCGGAATCGATTCATGATGCCGCGTGCTCCGGCAGCATCCGCGCCTGCTGCCGAGCGCGGGTGGTCCGAGTACTTCGGGCTCAAAGATGCATTGCGGGATGGCAAGCTCGCGGCGACGCGGCAGCTTGGAGCGCACCTGCGCAATGACATGTCGGTGCTTAGCGTACTTGCTCAAGCTGAGGCAAAACGCATGCTCCTGCTCGTCGACCGCTACGCATTCGAGCCGGCGCCGTAGCAACTTGTTGCCGGAGTTGCGCGGCTACCGCACACTCTTTGAATGACGACCGGTCGGTGGGCTTTCGCGAGTGTACTGGGGGTCGCTTTAAGCGCATGTGCCACTGTGCAGCTGGAGGCGCAACCGGACGCAATCGTTGCCATTCCTACAGGCGCTATCGGCAAGCAGGCGATCGGAAACTGTTGGGCGTACACCACCACCGCGTGGCTAGAAGCGCTGCAGTTGCAAGCCGGCTCAGCGCGCGTGGACTACTCAGAGTCCTATCTTTCCTACTGGAATATGTACGAGGCGCTCATGGGGAACCGGAGTCATGGGCTCGCGGGTGGTTCCTTCCTGTCGGCATCGCGCATTATCAACCAGCGCGGGCTGATGCTTCAAAGCGACTTTATCAACGAGCAGGCGACGGGCGAGGAGTCGCTCCGCCAACAACTTGCATTGGACAATGTGGAGGCATGGAAGAAGGCTGGTGGATTGGAGCGTGCGCCCGCCGAGGACCTGGCCAAACGTCGCTACATACGCGCGGCGCTCGACAAGGCGTGGGGGCTTAGCGACCGACGAAAAGCTGCACTTGATCGCGCCTTTGGAGCCGACGTTTCGCGAACGATGGCCTCGGCCAACGCACGCTCGTACTCCTCGTTTCTGATCTACCGCGCGGCAGACTTGCCGGTCGTCTTGTACCAGCCGGGAGCCTCCGAGCCGCGCAAGGGCAGACTTTCGGAGCTCGTGAGCGCCTCGACCGAATCGTTCAGTGGTGCGGACTTCCGGGCCCCCACGAGCGCGCTCGTCCAAGTCGCATTTCCGATGGCAGGCGACCCTCCGCTCGCGGGGTGGTCCGGGTTCCCGACGGGGTACTACCTCGCGACGAGTGGAAATGCGTCCGTGGCCACGCCGCGTGCACTTTGGAAGAAAATGCAGCGCGTATTGCATCAAGGTATCCCGATTTGGGGGGCGTGGTGGATGGACAAAGTGGGGCAAAACCCAACCACGGGGAACTTCTCGCAAGTCGCAGCGCTGACGACGCCCCACGCCGTGCCGCTTGGCGCCGGCGCGCATGCATCGCTATTCGTGGACTATCAGGCTGGTCTGGCGGACGGAACGGCACTCAAGGCTGGGCAGGTTGCGTCTGCCGCAATGATGTCAGCGGCGCTCAACGACAGCACCTCGATACAGTTTTTTCGTATTCAGAATTCCTGGGGCGTGAACCCGGTGTGGCGCGATCGACCCGCAGGGTTGTACGACTTAAGCATCGAATACCTCACCAATCTAGCGAATCAGCAATGTCCGGAGACTGCGAATCCCGCGGCGATTTCGCCAAACTGTAAAGCCGATCCGTTTTTCGGCTTGGTCATGCTTCCGCTGAATGTGGAATAGCCGTGGCGCACTCACGCGGCGCTAGGCGTCCTTGTTCACGATGGTGTTTGCGAGGCGACCGAGATGCTCGATCTCAAGCTCCACTTTGTCACCGGGTTGTAGCCACTGGTTGTTGGTGATCTTGGAGCCATTGAGCTCCAAGAAACAACCCGTACCCACAGTGCCCGAACCCAACACCTCGCCCGGCTGAACGGTCACGCCGTAGCTGATGCGCTCCAAAATCTGAGCAAATGTCCAATTCATTTGGTTCACATTTCCCTCCGAGACCTGCACGCCATTTACCCACGCGCGCATGCGCATGTCGAACACCATCCCCTTCGGCGTGTTGGTGATGCAGGGGGCGAGCTCGTCCATCGTGACGAGTACGGGGCCAATGCCGGTTGCAAAGTCTTTGCCCTTGGCAGGACCAAGGGAGAGCTTCATCTCGTCCATTTGCAGGGTGCGCGCAGACCAATCGTTCATGATCATGAGGCCAAAAATGGCGTCGTCAGCCTGCTCTACGCTCCAGTCGTGGCCGTGCTTGCCTGTAACGATCGCGGCCTCAAGCTCGAAGTCCAACTTGTCCAAATGCTTGGCTTTTACACCGAGCTCACCTGGGCCCACCACGGCATTGTGATTGGTAAAGTAAAAGACCGGAAACTCGTCAAACTCGGGAATCATTTCGAGGCCGCGGTTGCGCCTTGCTGTCACCACATGCTGCCTAAACGCATAGCCATCCCGCATTGCAGGAGGCTTCGGAATGGGCGCCATGAGCGTCACGTCGCCCAGCGCGAGTACCGCGACACCTTGGAGGCCACCAGCCGAGTGCGCCGCGACCGCCCAATCGGCAGCGGCGCGGGCTTGTTCCGCATGCTGTACGAATCCGAGCACCCCAAGGCCGTAGCGGGCTTCAAGCGCCGCCGTGTCTGAGTCTCGTCCTTGATGTTGCTCAAATGCCGCAAAGATTTGCGCGAGTGGAAGGAGTTCGTTCCCGACGAGCACCGCCCCATCAGTCGCCCCTTGAACGATTTTTGAGCTGCAAAACGTAACGAGTTTCATGGTGAACAGCGGTATCACGCACGCTATTGAAAATATTCAATATTCGTTGCGAATATACGCGTTGCCGGAGACGCGTTCGTCTGCCACATTGCGGCCCATGACACGCTTCTCACGCGCCATTCCGGTTTTTGGGTTTGTGGTTTTGCTGGCCGCATGCGGCAACCCGAACTTTCGTGTGGCCGTGAATGCCGCACGCGACGCAGAGCAGCGCGGCGACGTGGCGACCGCGGCCGATCAGTGGACGCTGGCGTGCCGTATCGACCCCACGGACGAGGAGGCGTGTGCCCGTGCCAAGGGGACGTCGACGACATTGCGTCAAAATTCGGTGGCGACTGCGAAGCCGCAATGCGAGTCCGCTGCAAGCTATGAAGCATGTCTCAACACCCTTGCTCAATCGCGAGGCTTGTTCCCCGATGACCCGGACATGAATGCTATCGCGGATACGGGGGCGGCGCTTTACGTACAGTCTTGTCAGGCGCTGGAAGACACCTCTTCGCTCACTGGCATCACGGGCGTTATCGCCTGCTTGGAGAAGGTGAAGGTAAAGGTGGGCCGTCCGGCCTACAGCGCTCTGGTCGACCAACAGCGCAAGCGCGGTGCAGTGCTCTGTGCGCGCAACTTCGACGCGCCGAGCCTCGCGGCGGGGCACGGATTTCGTGTTGCCGCCCGTTGCCTCGATGCAAGTGCGGAACCGCAATCCGATGTTGATGCGGCGGCGCAGCGTTGGATGGCCAAACGCCGCGTCACCTTGCGAACCTCCCTTTCAGGTGGCGGTTTGAATGACGGGACATCGCTCTGCAACAACGTCGCGAAGGCTTTGGGTCCGTTTGCATCTTGCAGCGCCTTGGGCGGCGCCTTGAGTGTGTCCCTGACCGCGACCACACGTTTGGATGAATCACGCCACACTGTGCGGGAAGAGCTCAAGGACGCGACGTTTGTTTCCGGATATACGCAGCAAGCGAACCCCGACTACCTGAACGCACAGAACCGCGTGTCCTCGGCGCGGGCCTCGCTACAGGACGCCGAGCGGCAGCTCGATCGCTGCGCTCGTGCGGGAAACAGCTGTTCGAATCGAAGCTCGCTCGACTACCAAGCGCAGAGCCGACGCTCGGAGGTGAACGATGCGCAGAACAATTTGGGGCGCACCCCCGTGACCGTCACGGTGCCCGTGCACGAGACCATCAACTACACGACGAAGTACCACAATTGGGCCACCCCTTGGGCATACCAGCTCACGCTGGTAGGTTCGACGGATTCCAGTCAAAACAGTGGTGAGGCCGTGTACGACGATACTGAGAGCCCCGCGATCCCCAAAGCCAATGTGCGGGCTGAGGTGCTTGAAAACCCAACGCGCGCCACCTTTGAGAAGCAGCTCTTCGACGTCACGACGCGCGCCGCCGCGACCTTGGTACGTGAGCACGTGCTCCAGAAGACTGCCTGCGCATCGGGCGATGGCGAATGCTTGGTGACGCGCATTGTCTACACGTCGGGTCACTTGCCTAGCGCGCGCGACTACATGGGCGGCGTGCCGTGTGACGGCGAGCGATGAGCGTGACGCGGCACGCGAGTGTATCGTGCGATTTGGACGAGATTTACAACTACTGCGCGATACATGACCTGTCGCTGGCGGACATGCCCGCAAGCGCGGCACATTTGGTCTACGATGTGGCCCTTCCACGCTTGTGCGCATGGGCCCGGGAAATGCAAATCCCGCTCACTCTGTTCACGGTAGGAGCCGATTTGCGCCGGGAGCAGGCAGCGGGTTCCTTGCGCGAAGCGCATTCGTTGGGCCACGAAATAGGCAATCATAGTTTCAGCCACCGCTATGACTTCTCTCGTCTCACAAAAAGCGACATGCGGGGCGAGGTCCTACGGTCACGGGATGCGATTGCGCAAGCAGTCGGAGAGGAGCCCGTAGGATTCCGTGCGCCGGGCTACATCGTCAATGATTTGGTGTTCGAGGTATTGTCCGAGACACGCGTGCACTACGATGCCTCCGTCTTTCCCTGTGTGCCGTACTATGCGGCCAAAGCTGTTGTGATTGCGGCAATGCGCGCCGCGGGCAAGCGCAGCCGCAGCATCATTGGCGCGCCTGACGTGCTGTTGGCGCCGCGTCAGCCTTATCGCATCGGACGGCACTACACCGAGCGGGGCGCTGGCCTGGCCGAGTTACCCATACAAACGCTGCCTTGGTCGGGCGTGCCGTTTATCGGAACAACGCTGACGCTTGCTGGAGCAGCACGTGCGGCGTGGATGGCGCGCCAGTGTGTGGGTGAGCCCTTTGTGAACTTGGAGCTGCACGGCGTGGACGTGCTGTCCGTCGAGGATGGCCTGCAGCACTTGGCGGCCAAGCAGCGTGATTTGCGAATCGCGTTGGACGAGAAAATCGCGTCGCTTACTGCCGCAGTCCAAACCCTGAAACATGCAAACTACAAGTTCGTGACCATGCGAGAGGCAGCGACTCTGTTTCTCGCAGCATAGAGCGCTAGAGCGAGACCACGTCGTGCGCCGCTTGTGTGTCGACGCAGGATTGCGCAATGAAGTCTCGGGCTACTTGGTTGTCTCCCGCCGCGAGCTCTGCAGGCGTGCCACGAGCGACGACCTGGCCCTGAATGACCAGCAGTGCTTGGTGCGCGATTCTGAAGCAGCTCGCGATGTCGTGTGAGATGACGATGCTGGTGACACCGAAGCGGACGCGCATCTGTTCGATCAGGTCGTCGACCACACGGCTCGTGAGGGGGTCTAGCCCGCTGGTAGGTTCGTCGTAGATAAGAATCTTGGGCTCTAGCATCAGCGCGCGTGCGAGCCCGACGCGCTTGCGCA
Source organism: Myxococcales bacterium (assembly GCA_043779025.1). Classification (GTDB taxonomy): domain Bacteria; phylum Myxococcota_A; class Polyangia; order Polyangiales; family Polyangiaceae; genus JAAFHJ01. Next base: position 8,873 of record JAYWGI010000328.1, on the reverse strand, counting down.
TTCCGCCTGAGAGCTCGGCCGGGAACTTGTTGGCGACTAGCGGCGCTAGGCCCAGCACCTCAAGCTTCTCGTGCACGCGCTTCTCGATCTCCTTGCGGGTGAGCTTGGTGTGCTCGACCAGCGGGAAGGCGATGTTATCCATGACCGTCCGGGAATCGAGCAGCGCGGCATACTGGTAGACCATGCCGAACTTTCGCCGCACGCGATTGAGATCGCGTTCGTTCATCACAGCGATATTTTCGCCATCCACCAAAATCTCGCCTGAGGTAGGCCGCTCCAGCCCTACAATCATGCGGAGGAGGGTCGTTTTGCCGGCGCCCGAGCCACCGATGAGGACCGTGGTCTCCGATTCACGCGCGGAGAACGAAACTCCACGGATCACCTCTTCAGAGCCGAAACGCTTGCGTACATCACGAAGCTCAATGGTGGTGGTGGACGAAGGCATAGCGCGGGCAAGCGGAACATAGCTCCAAGCGCGGCTCGATGCTCGCGGAGACTGCAATGCACTTGTGTGTCTTGCATGGTTCCGGATACGATTTTGGTTTGGAGGTTCCCGTGTACTGTGCAACTTGTGGTTCTGCCAATCTCGCCGACGCACTTTTGTGCTCCAAGTGTTCACGCCCTCTGAGTGCACGTCCGAGCACGATGGTTGGTGTCGCGCCTCAAGGAAGCTTGAGTTCAAAGCCTCCTGACGCCGCGCCGCCAAGCGTTCGCGTCGCTGCGCCCGTAGCCGATACGCTTGCGGTTACGACCTTTGACCCTACGGTCTTCGAGGCCGCTCAAGCTGCGATGGTTGTTGGCCCTGCTGCTCCGCCGGAGCCCGCTGCGCTGATGCCGGCTGCCGCGCCGGCACGCGCAGTGAAGGGAACCATGTTGGGGATGGGAGCGTTCGTTGCGCCTGTCGTTGCACCCGTCACCGCGGCGGCCTCCGCAGCGCCTGCAGCTGCTGTTGTTCCTGCCGCCGCGTCTTCGAGGCGCATCGGTGGTACGCAGGGTTTGGTGATTCCGGCGGGAGCGATGATCAATGCCAAGCGCGGAGCGGGGCCTGCATCGGCCGGCGCCTACCCAACAGGGGCGGCGCGCCCTGGAGGGACCAGCGCACCTCGTGAGCCCTGGCTTGTGGTTGTGCTTGGGCTTGTCACGTTTGGCATCTATTACTTCTATTGGCTGAACGCGGTGGCGCAGCAGCTCTGCAAGGCGCGGGGCGATAGCACGCCCAATCCTGTGAAACTGGTACTGCTCTCCTTGGCGACCTTGGGCATTTATTCGTGGGTGTGGCGAGCGGCCGATGCCGGTAAACAAATCGCGGAGGCTCAGGCGCGAGCCGGAGTTTCGCCTGTTCAGGACCTGGGCATCGTTGCCATGATCCCGTTTTTTGGAGTCTACGCGATGCAACGCGAATTGAACCGCCTCGCGTGACCACAGTAGTGGAGCGCCGGCGCGCGCTTGCGGCGGCCGAGGAGGTTGCAGAGGGCCTGTTTGAACGCATTCAGTCGCTAGGACTTGTGCGCGCAGGATGCACAGAAAAGCAAATCAGCGATGAGATCTGCGAGCTCGCCTCGCGGGAGTTTGGTGTCGCTAAGTATTGGCACAAGCGCGTGGTTCGCGCCGGCGAGAACACGCTTTGCATCTACGCGGAGAACCCTCCGCTGCGAATGGTCGAAGCTGACGACATTGTGTTCGTGGATTTGGGGCCAATTCTTCCGCCGTGGGAGGCGGACTACGGACGTACCTTTGTGCTTGGCTCTAATGCCGACAAGACGCGCTTAGGTGCGGCGTTGGAGCCTTTGTGGTTGGCGGTTGCGTCGTACGCGCGCTCTCGGCCGGAATGCACTGGCGGCCAGCTTTTTTCCTTCTTGGACGAACAGGCGCGTCAAGGTGGCTGGTCCCTTGGGGGGCCGCACGCCGGCCATCTGATTGGGCAGTTCCCTGAGGAGCCCGACAGGTGGGACTTGCCAGAAAACTATGTGGCCATCGACAACCTGAAAGAGCTTCGCGCGCCAGATCTCCGGGGAGAGGCGCGCGAATGGGTGCTTGAGGTCCACTTGGTGGACAGCGCGCGCCGCTTCGGCGGCTTCTTCGAGCAGTGGATGCCGCTTTAACTGAGTGCGTTATACATTGAATCGGAAGTGCACAACATCGCCGTCGCGCATCACGTATTCCTTGCCTTCGATGGCGAGCTTGCCGGCCTCTTTGCATTTGGCTTCGCCGCCTAGATTGACGAAGTCCTCCCACCAAATGACTTCGGCTTTGATAAAACCCTTTTCGAAATCGGTGTGGATTACGCCGGCTGCCTGCGGCGCGCGTGCACCTACGGGGACCGGCCAAGCGCGCACCTCTGTCTTGCCGGCCGTGAAGTAGGTCTGCAATTTGAGGAGCTTGTATCCCGCACGGATGACGGCGTTGAGTCCAGCTTCTTTCAGACCTGCCGCCTCCAAGAAGTCGGGCCTGTCTGACGGCTCAAGCTGCGCGATCTGCTCTTCGAGGGCCGCGCAAACTGCCACGATGGGCGCGCCCTCGGCGTCGGCGTGGGCCTTGAGCGCCTGAAAGTGCGCGTTCTTGTCCAAATTCGCAAGCGAGCCCTCGTCCACATTTCCGATGTAGAATGCAGGTTTTGCCGTGAGCAAATGCAACTCTTGCAGAATGCCTTCGGATTCGGTGTGCTCGGGCAAGACAAAGGTGCGTGCGGGCTTACCTTGGTCCAAGTGCGCGGCGAGTCCCTCGCATATCTCTGCCGCGAGCTTCTCGACCACGCTATTGGCTTTGGCCATCTTGCGCGCGCGATCAGCGCGCTTCTGCACGCTCTCCATGTCCTTGAGGCATAGTTCCGTCGTCACCGTGAGGATGTCGCTCACGGGGTCGATGCGGTTCTCCACGTGGATAATGTTGCTGTCTTCGAAACAGCGCGCGACCTGTACGATGGCGTCGACTTCGCGGATGTGACTCAAGAACTGATTGCCCAAGCCCTCGCCTTTGGAAGCTCCGCGTACGAGGCCCGCGATATCTACAAAGTTGATGGTGGTTGGGACCACACGATCGGCATGGATGATGGCGTCCAGAGCAGCGATGCGATCGTCAGGGACGGTGACGACGCCCACGTTGGGTTCAATGGTGCAGAACGGGTAGTTCGCGGCCTCCGCCTTGGCGGACGAAAGCGAATTAAAAAGAGTCGACTTGCCGACATTGGGCAGGCCCACGATACCGATTGAGAGTCCCATGATGGGCCAGGCGGTACCACGTGCACCAAAGGCACTGCAAGGACGCAGACACCTTGTGAGTGATTCAGAACAACCGGAGTATTGGCCTTTTGCGACGCGAAATCGCTAGTCTGGCACAAGTCACTATGTCGGAGCATTCCTCCTCTTCATCCTTACAGCTGCGCGCTCAACTGCGCGATGCCGAGCTCTACTTGCAGCGCGTCGTAGATGTTGCGGCCGACGCCATTGTTGGCTGCGATGAGAATGCGTTGGTGACCTTGTGGAGTCGTGGAGCAAGTGAGCTTCTGGGCGTCGAAGGGACAGCCGTTGTCGGTACCAACCTTAACTATTTCTATGCGCCAGGCGAAGCCGAGCGCGTGTTGCGGCATGTAAGAAGTGCACCTGGCGAACGCGTCGAGCGTTTCCCTACCGAGCTCCGCACCGTGCGTGGCGAACGCGTTCCCGTGTTGCTTTCCGGAGGCCTGATCCGCAAGAGCGGGGTGGTATGTGGCGCAGTAGGGATGTTTGCAGACGCACGTGAACGCGCGGCCATTCAGCGTGAGCTAAGTGATGTGAGAGAGCGACTGCTAGCGCAAGAGCGCGCATCGCTGATTGCTGAGGTCGCTGGTGCGACCGCGCACGAGCTGAACCAACCGCTTACCAGTATGATGGCCTATGCGGCGCTGCTCCGACGCTTGGCGCCCACGGATGCCCGCGTTGTGGAGGCTTCGGAGCGTATTCTGGGCGACGCGGAGCGTATCGCAGCCATCGTGCGCCACATCGGCAAAGTCACGCGATATGAAACCAAGTCCTATGTGGGCGCGCAGCGTATCTTGGACATTGAGGCATCGGCCAGAGCCGCACGCGGCTCGAGCAATCCGCCTTCAGAAAAGTAGGCTCCCCCCCGGGCAATTGGCCTCTACGTCTCGCTCCAAGGCGGCGCGTCAGGGCGCTCCGGGGGCGCCCAATGAAACGTATCAATGAGCGTGGCCGGGGTGGGTAGAAGAGGAGCATCTTTCCCGATCACATACCCATCGACGCTTCCGTCCTGATGCACGCAGAGACGAACAAAGTGTTTGAATCCGCCGTGCCCCAGCACCGTGAATGCTTGCTGATGTTCTAGGCCTGTACGTGCGTTGGTGACGAGGAAAAGACCGTAGACGAGGGCGGTGAGGAACGCGCACGCAAGCAGACCACCAGCCGTTGCTCGTAGCCCCGGAAACCAGCTCGGAAACTGCGTTGCGACCAATACGGGAATGGCGCTGAGCACCGCTGCAAAAGGCAAGGAGACCAAGGCCACGGCACGCGGGTGCGCGCGCTCGTGCCCCGCGATGAGATACAAAACGGAAGCAAGGGTGAGCGAGACGAGGGTTGTGCCTAACGTGAACACAAGTGGACCTTGACGCAGCAACGTCATCTCGATGGCAGCGAGCGCTGCGCCAATAAGGTGAACCAAATATCCTGAGCGGCCTATGACCAGATTCCATGGCACACCGCTCAGTAGGGCTGCGCTCATGGTACCTGTGGGATACACGCAATCGGGCTTTGTTGTGGCCCCAGGATGAATGCGTGTGCCGTGAAGAAAGGCGCCACCGCCGCCGGCGATGACATGCGTGCTCCGGTCAAACGTGCGTCGCTCGTAATGATGAAAATCACCGGCCAAGTAGAGCACCGCGTCTTCCTCGAATCGCAGCTCCAACCCTTTGAGCACGTCTTGCCCTGCTTGGTTTGGTTCGCCGTAAGCCCACGCCGGGTCGGCACACGCGACCAGAAGGCGCCGGTCAGGAAACTGCGCGCGCCGCGTGCGGAAGTAGTGACGCTGCCTGTAGTCCATGCGATTGAGCTGTCGATCGGCGCCCCACAAGTCTAGACCCGGCGCCAAAGGAATAGCAAAATAGCTCGCCGATTGCGCCGATGTGTACCCGTGCAGCACCAGTCGGCGTCGCCTCTTCGACTTCACGCCTGACACGAGGCGACGGAAGAACCGGCCGACGCTCGTAAAAATGCCGAGGAGACCGGAGACCTCGTCCAAGTGCAGCTCACGAAGCACAGCACCCGCGCGACGCTTGGTTCGGGCAGACAGCCCCGCGGATAGGCGCGCGGGAGTCGCCGCACGCAAGGTTTGCCCCAGCGCGCGAATCGATTGCGCAAGGCCGGAAGGGGCCTCCTCGGTGGACGAACCGCGGCGCTTCTTGTTTCCTAAACTCGGTCGAAAGAGGCGTCCAAAGCCATCGAGGCCATCGTACCAATCGTGGTTGCCCGGCACACCCAACAGCAACCGCTGCGCTCGCTGACCATCGCGGCCAGCATCACGAAACGCGCGGTTCCATGGCTGCGTGAGGCGCCGATGTACCTCATCTGCCGTGGCCACGGGGTAGGCGATATCTCCACCGAAGAGAAGCACATCGCCGCGTGGGAGTGTGCGCATTGTGGCGTCATCTCCCTCTCCCTCGCGAACGCTGTAGCGCCCTGCAAGCATGCGGCCCACCGCCTCACTGGTGTCGCGGTCGTCGCCCGTGTCGGCTACGAAGTCGATCCAAAGGTCGCGCCCCATTCGCTGGACGAGAGAGTCACCCCCGGCCGGTGCACGGAGGATCGACGCAGCGCGCTCCAGCAACGCTGCACTCGTATCAGCGCGCATCCAGTCTCGGGTATCCACCGATTCGATGGCCACACCGCGAGAAATAAAGTTGCGAAAGTGCCCGTAGAGGGACGTGACCCCGTACCACCTGACGGCGTACGGGAATGTATTGCCGGCACCGAAATTTTTGGGCATTGCGCCATCGCCCCGCGCCTGCAGCGGAACATCACCCACAGCCGCAGCAGGCGTACGAGAACGGGTGGGGGACGCAGGGGGAGGAACCTTCACGATGATGCAATAGTTTACACTGGCTCCTTCGGGAGACCCGAAAATTCGCGTTTGGGCGAGAGCGCATGCGACGATCTCATTGTCGTTCGCAGCTATGACCCGTTCCCGCCCTTCTACTCAACAACACAAACCGCTGGTGGGTTCTGCGTTGCCGCTCGCGCGAGCAGAATTGCTCGATCGCGCGACGAGATCTATGATTGCGGATGCGCTTAGGCGTTGCGCGCTGCGCAAGTTGGAGAGCGAACCCATGCTTCGCGCCGCGCTCGCCGCCCTGGCGCCGGTGAGCGCGGGATTGGGTTCCACTGCCTTGGATGTAGCCGAGGAGTTGCTCCGCAAGGGGGCCGTCAATCGCCCGCTGTTCGGGGCCTGTTTGGTTGCGGCAGCCCCGCACGAGTCGGGCAGTGCAACGTCGATGTGGAATCGCGCCTGTGCCCGGCTTCCGGAGCTTGGGCCAGGGTTGATTCGCACGGGGCTAGAGTTAGGCGTGTCGCTACCCGTGTGGGACGAGATCGGGCCAGAGACGGGGCAGCCGTTCGCCATGCGTTTGGTGCGTGCTGCCCTGGGGGATGGTCGCTCCGCCGCCGCGTTGCCCTCACTCGCGGCGCGTGTGCCAGAGGCGGCGCGTACAGAACTGGTCAAGGAGCTGATCCCGTCGCTGCCCGCGGCTTGGAAGCCCCAGGCCTCAGCCGCACAAGCGCTCTGGTCGCTTGCACGGCAGGAGCGTCATACCGGCCGTTGGCTCTGCTTTGCCGATCTCGCAGCGCGTGGAGGTGAAGCGGAGCCGGCGTCGGTGGCGGTTGAGCGAGCGCGCGAATACACTGGAGCTTCGGCGGAAACCTGGACACTTGTCGCGCTTTGGTTGGCGAGGCATGGAAGGGGTGACGGCCTTCTTGTTGGGGGGGATTGGGGGCATAGGTCGGGCGTGTTTCGACTTGATACATTGCGGAAGATCTTGGCCGTCCCGTCCGTCCGCGTTGAGCTTCAAATGGGCGCCGAACTCGTGACGGCGCGGCATGGGGGGCTGGTGGCTGCGCTCAGAGCACTGCCCACATCGGCGAAAACATTGGCGTCTGTGAATTTGCTGCCTTGGATGCTGCGCGCTCGCATCGGCGAGGACGACGCGCATGCTGCTGCGAACTATGCCAAGGTGCAATTGGCGTGCACCAAGACGGACACAATGCGAGGGCCGCTGGCATGTTTGATGGCCGTGAGCGGGGCCCATGAGGATGCACGCGACGTGGCCGATGATCTGCTGCGTTCTAAGTCTTTGAGCGCAAGGACCTGGAGCGCACTCGTGCGGGTGCGCGCAGATCAGGCGTGGGAGGCTTCGCTCCCTCTTTGGGACTTAACGGCCTCTGCATCGCGCACCTGAGTTAAGCTCTCCTCAAGTTCTTTGCAAAATGCATGTAAGAGGTCTGCGTCAACGGGGCCAAGGCGCACGCGCAAGCCATCTCTGAGAACGAGCTCGAAGACGTGTCGCGACCTGCTAGGCCACACAAACCGAACAAGCGTATCTAGAGCAATGCCCGCGACGACCGCGCCGGCACCCAGGCAGACCACTGCCGGCGAGGCCACGTACAAGCCATCTGCGAGCGTTGCCAGTCCGACCCACATTCCCAATGCAAACGCGATGAGACCTAAGGGCCTGCCTAGCCCGCCAAAACTAGAATGCACCACGCTGCGATCGATTCGACGCCACGGAATGCTCGTTTGAACACGACTGCGTTCGGTATCGCCGCGCACGGTCGTGCTTGTCCAATGCACGCCCATGGGCGTCAGATCCACCCGGCTGCGACGCTTGGTTCCGGTAACGAACTCAAAGGTTCGCGAGAGCGCAGCCGCTAGAAACAGGGCGGAAGAGAGAGCAAGCGGCACCAACGCCGCGAGCTTGCGCGGTGCTGAGAGCTCAGGGGCCGAGATAGAACGCACGCTCACAACTCAACCTGGGTTCCGAGTTCGATGACACGCGTGGGGGCGATCCTAAAGAATGCATTGGCGGGGCGCGCATTTTTGGACAGAAAGACGAAGAGCATTTTGCGCCATGGAGCCATGGTTGGTGCCTTGGTGACTAGAAGTGTTTCGCGGCCCAAAAAGAAGCTGGTATCGCCATGGTCGACCTGGATGTTGTGTTGCGCGCACAGGGCGATGACGTCCTCGACGTTTGGCGTCTGCATGAAGCCGTACTTGGCCGTCACCTGAAAGATGCCATGGCCCAGACTGTTGACGCGATTGATGCGTTCTTCGCGCGGTACGTCTGGGCGGTGCACCGTGAGCAGACTCAGGAGAATGACCTGCTCGTGCAGCACCTTGTTGTGAAGCAAGTGATGGTGCAGCACGGGAGGTACGCCGTCCGGATTAGAGGTCATGAAGACCGCAGTGCCTGCCACACGATGAGGCGGATGGCTTGCGAGGCCTGCAAGAAAGGCATCGACGGGACGTGTCTGCTCTTTAATCTTGGCATAGAGCACGTCGCGGCCGCGCTTCCAGGTGAGCATGATCAACAAGAACAGCAGGCCGACAAACAATGGAAAGAGGCCACCGCGCGACTCACGCAATTTGACCAAATTCGCAAAGAAAAATGCCATGTCCACCAACAGAAACGACGCCGACAGCAGGCCTGCGCGCAGACGTGACCAGTTCCATTTGGTGCGAGCCACTGCATAAAACAACACCGAGGTTACCCCCATCGTACCCGTGACGGCGATGCCGTACGCGCTGGCCATGGCCGTGGATGTTTGGAAGCCAAGCACCAGGGCGACGCACGCCACCATGAGCATGTGGTTGATCTCAGGGATGTAGATCTGTCC
>JAYWGI010000327.1:0-21183 GCA_043779025.1 Myxococcales bacterium | reverse complement strand
GGCGGAGCCGCGCTACCCGTGGCACGCCGCGCTCGCACTTGGGGTTGCCGCCCTGTCTCGCTACGAGGTGTGGCCCGTGGTGGCTGTCGTGGCGGCGCTTGGATGGCGCTACAAGCGGGGACCGTGGGCAACCGCAGGCGTGCTTGCGCCGCTGGGCTGGATGGCATGGAACGCACATGCGCATGGCGATGCGCTTCACTTCCTGGCACGCGTCGCCACCTACCGCGCAGCGCACGCGCCTGCCGAGGCTCATGCGGGCCTGCACTACCCCGCGATCGCAGCGCTTGGCGCAGCTTGGTTCGCGCTCGCGATTCCAGCAGCGTTGTTACCCCCGCGATCGGCAAGCGATCCGTTTGGGGTGTTGCGTAACGCGTTGGCTTTGGGTGCAGTATGCACGGTTGTGTTTCTGGCCTACGGCGACGCGCGCGGTGGTGCACCAACCCACCACGCGGAGCGAGCGCTGATTGGTGTGTGGGCGATGCTCACCGTGCTTGCAGTCGCCGCGGTGCGGAACGCTCGGGAGTGCGGAACGCGGTGGAGCCATGGTCTCGCAATGATGGCGGTTGTAGCCTGTTTTCTTCAGGTGAGTGTGGAGGCCTACAAAATCGAATACCGCGCGTTGCCTGGAGAATCACGCGCGTCAGCGTTTGCGCAAGGACGCGCGCTCTCAGGCAGGTCTGCGATTCTCCTGCGCCCATGCGCGTATGAACACTACGCCTTTGCCGCCGGCTACGGCGCGCCCGAGCGTGTGCGCGTGCTGCCTGCAGCGCCGCTCGCAGCCATATGCCCGCAAGTGGTGCTCGTAGGCGAAGAGGCGCTCCGGCAAGGCGAGCCGCTGCGCTAGAAACGCGCCGCGCGATTTCTAAGCGAGCCACTTTTGAGCGTGATAGCTCCAATCACCACCGAGCTATGGATTTACGCGACCAAGTACACGCAGAGCGCCACCCCTGGGAGACCGTGCGGTTCAACGCAGTCTGTGAAGAACTTGCGCCGTACGTGCCGAGCAAGGGGACCATCATGGATTTTGGCGCGGGTGACGCATGGTTCGCGCGCTCCTTTGCAGAGCGCTTCGCGGAGCATGCGCTTACCATCGATTGCATCGACATCGTCGGGCCCACCGAGGATGAAACGGTGGGTCGCTCGCGTGTGCGCCGCATGCAGCGCCCCGACCGTGTGGCGCCGCCGTACGATGTATTGTGCTTGCTGGATGTGCTTGAGCACTTGCCATCCGATATCGATGTGCTGCGCACGCTCGTTCAAGAGCACACGCGGCCAGGGTCCACAGTCATGATCACGGTGCCTGCATGGCCCTCGCTGTGGTCGTCCCACGACGCGGCACTCGGGCACTACCGTCGATACACGCATCAGAGCATTTCCAAGCTGATTCGCGACGCCGGTCTCACGCTGGAGGCCCATGGCGGATGGTTCTATGGCCCAATTGCGGCCCGCCTCGCGACCGTGATCCGGGAGCGCCTCTTTGGCCCTGCAGCGAGCGACAAGCCCCACTCGGAATGGACGTGGGGGCCGCGCATGACCCGGCTCGTTGAGACCGTTCTCACACAAGACGTGCGTCTCTCGAACCTGGTCGCGCCCAAAGCCCGCGTCCCGGGACTCAGCTGGTGGGGCCGATGCCGCGTGTAGCAGCGCCAAGGGCCACGCTTTTGGTGCCTTGTTACAACGAGGCGCAGCGACTGGATGCATCATTGTGCCTTGCGCTACTTGAGCATCCCTCGCTGCACGTTGTGTTCGTCAACGACGGCTCCACAGACACGACGCTCGAGGTGATTGCGGGAATCATCGCGCAAAACCCAGTGCGCTTTTCGGTTCTCAACTTGCAGCCCAATCGCGGGAAGGCCGAGGCGCTGCGTGCTGCGATGGTGCAGCACAGCCCCCACTGCGATTGGGTGGGCTATGCGGACGCCGACTTCGCAGCACCGCCCTCGGAAATCGTGCGCCTGCTTGACATCGCATTTTTGAGAGACTGCGACGCGGTGGTGGGCTCACGCGTGGCGCTCTCGGGTCGCGACATCGATCGCACCGTGATGCGGCACTATCTCGGGCGTGTTTTTGGTACCTCGGCTTCGCTCGTACTTGGGCGCCCGTTTTACGATACGCAATGTGGGCTAAAGTGGTTTCGAACCACGCCTGGCCTACATCGGGCCCTGAGCCGTGTATTCTCGTCCAAGTGGTTCTTCGATGTGGAGCTCCTCGGCCGTTTGTTCCTGAGCGCGTCCAACGACCGCGCCCCATCGCCCTACTCCATTCACGAGGAGCCGCTCTTGGTGTGGCACGACGTGGCGGGTACCAAGTTGAAGGCCACGGACTTTCTCGCAGTTCCGCGCGACTTGCTTCGAATTCGCCGCGCACTGCGCGGGTGGGCTTCAGGGGCGTAGCGCGGCCACGCGACGTAGCCATGGGTTCGTGCTGAGCGCCAGTCCGGCTGCAAGTGCGAAGATGGGCGCCACGTGCAAGGCATAGCGCGGGGTCGCAACCACCACGCCATACATGCCGCACACACTCACGAGCGCCAGCAGAAACACTTGAATCTGCGAGCTGCCACGCCGCTGCCAAAGGCCGTAAAACCCCAAGGCGAAGAACCCCACGTGAACTGCGAGTGAAAGCACCTTGGTGACGACGACGCCCCAGCGGCGAGCGTGCAAAGCCTCACCGAAACTCGCTCGCACCGGCAGAGCGAACACCTCGGTGTGGCTGCCCGAAAACAGCGTCGGAATGTTGCGCATCACGTGGCGGAGCGATGCGCCCGGATGCATGCGAAATTGATGCTTGGCCTCACCCCGCATGCACGCGTCGACCAAGAACGGATCTGGCCCCCCTTGCTCGGCACACGTTTGCGCCGCGGCGACTTGATCGGGGTTGCCATCAAAGGAGAACAACTGGGGCTCGTGCATGGTGAGCCAAATGGTCGCGCCACTCGACGAGGTGGGGGCCGTCACCACACGGCCGCAAAGCGCGCTGTTACGCGCGAGCCAAGGAGCAAGACACAGGACGAGCACCGCCCCAGTAAGCGCCGCCGTACGCCACACCTTGGAACTGCGGAGTGCGGCGGGCAGACCATCGCGGTGGAGCACGCCCAGCGCGACTGATGCAACAGGCAACACCCCCCACAAAAAGAACTCCGGTTTGGTAAGGCCCAGCGCTCCGATGACAGCACTACAAGCAACCACAGCGCGGGCCAAGTGCGGTCGTGACGCCAACTGCCAACAGAGCAAGGAGACTCCGAACAGGACGACGCTCTCCGCGTTTAGGGTCAACACGTAGCCATAGGTGGCAGGCAGGCACGCCAAGAGCCAAAACGCGCAACCTGCACCAGCGCCTAGCTCGTCCGAACGCTCGGCCGCCACATGGCGTGTTGCGAGCGCGACGAACGTGGCCGACGCGGCGGTGCACACGGCGTTAAGACCATAGGCGACCCAAACAGACGCGCCGAACACTCGGTAAAACAGGGAGAGCAGAAACGGGTAGCCGGGCGCGTACACCGTGTGCCACTGCCCCCCTGCCTTGTAACCAACCCCATCTGCTAGATTGCGCGCCAGCTCGTGGTACACCATGGAATCGGAGACCAAAGGCGGCTTCGGAAGGAGCCATATTGCCAGCCCATGCAATGCCAGGATCGCCGCAGTCCATGCGAGAAGGCGCGCGCGCGCAGTGCGCCCCAGAGGAGGAGGGTGCGATGGTTGTGGGGCGGGCCAAGCCTCTGCTTCAGCAGGCCTCAGCTCAGAGACCAAAGAAGCAGAGACCCTGATCGAGCGGCGCATCTCCGCACACCGTGTTGTCTCCAGCAAGGTTCAGCGTGCAGTACTGATTGGCGCACTCGAAGCTGGCGACGCACGTTGATGTATCGGATACCGGCTTGAGGGGCTGACACGTTAGGCTGGCCTCTGAGCAATACAGGTTCGAGTCACCCTGGCCGCGGGTGGAGCAATTGGTGACGCGGCCACGATAGCCTGCCTGAATGTACTCGCAGGGCTGCCCCACGGTGCTTGTCGCCGCGCACACGCCGTCAATGCCGGCGCTTGGATTCATACCCGCACAGTGATTCCCCGGCACGCACTCAATATCGGCATGGCACGAGGCGCCGCGGGCAATCGTGCCTTGCACCGCACCGCCGCACTTTGCCATCAGGTCCCGCGATGTTGCTCCACCGTAGGGGTTACACAAATTGGTGGCCGCGATGAGCGCAAAACATTGGTCGCTCAGCGTATCATTGACCGTGACTCGCCCGCCGGTGCTCACGCCCGGCACCTCGAGGCCCTGCCAAATGTTGTCGATTCCACCACGCTTCAGCGTCGTTTCGCACTTGGAAGAATTGAAGACTCCTCCACAACAGCCCGCAAGATTGGCGCACAGTGCCGCTGCTACGTTTTCCGCGTACCTGAGGGTCACGACGGTGCCGCCGTCTCCGGCGTCGCTGGAAACAAATTGCCCGCCATCGCGGCCTGCGTCGCCGGGCCCCGAATCGCCAGGTCCCGAGTCGCCGGGCCCCGAGTCGCCGGGCCCCGAATCTACTTTCGCAGCGTCACCGCCATCGGCCATCGTTGCGTCTGGCGAGCCTGTGTCGCCCGGTGACCCGGTGTCGGTCAACGCATCGGGGCGCGGTAGTGTGCTGTCGACGGCCACACTGCCGTCGAACGACGGATCGTAAATAATCGTGGAGTCTGAACACCCCACGCCGATTCCTAGTCCCGCGCTTGCGAGCCCCCAAATGGCTACTTTTGTGTACTTCATCAAGCGCATAAAAACCTCCGAACACTGACAGTCTTTCTGATCCACGTTCTGTGCACAATCAATTTCATGGGGGGCCCGAACTGAGTAGGAGCCCCCGGGCGCACATCTCCACAATCAAGCCACGCAGGTCGCTGACCACTTGCGCGAGGTCCACGTCGAAATGCACTGCCGCAAGGGTGGCCACCTGGGCCTCAGATTGCCCCTCCAATAGTGCGCCAAGCATCCATGCCCCGCTAGCATTCAAAGAGAAATAGTCGCCGGTCTGCATGTCCAGAAGCACGCTCTCCTCGGCGAACCCTCGTTGAAACACATGAGTTGGCAAAATGTACTGTGTGCTCATGGCACCCGCTCGCCCTGCTCTTGAACCCACTTAGCCAGTAGCGACTCCGCTTGCGCCAGACGCCCAAGGGCGCGCGGACGCGTCAGGCGAAGAACCGGGACGCGTGCGAGCAAGCGCTCAATGGCATCCATGTCATGGGCGTGCACAGAAATGGAAGCTAACACGAGACGCACTTGGCTTGCCATCAGCGCGCCCACGGCCTGAAGACCTTTCAATGGCGCAAGATGCAACTCTTCCGAATCGCCAAATGCCAGGTCAACGAACGCTTTGAGCGGCGCAGCAGCCAAACGGGTTTCGGGCGCATCCAGTAGCAACTTTGGGTCCCCCGTCGCGCAAAGCCCGAAGTGCAGTACGCTCTGATGCGTAAGCGCGGCCACGAGCTCCGTACTGTGCACGCGCGCGGCGACATCGGTGAGGTCGACATGGCTCACGTCATCGGCCACGAAGGTCCACGGCCCACGCGTGCATGCATCATACACGCAAGTGGATTTTCCTGCCCCGCTTACACCCAGCACGCAAATCGCCATTCCATCAAGAGCCATGGCGCCGCCGTGAAAGCTCAACGCTCCTCGCGCGTGGCGCTCGAAAGCGCGAACTGGCCCCGCCAAGAACTTGGCGCGCGCCCGTGCGGGCAAGGCGGCCTGCCAAAACAACTCGGACTCATGGGTCGCTTTGCTCACGCGCTGGGTGAGACGGCCTGGCCACTCGGCGATGTAGTGTGTCTGGTCTTCACCGATACGCAGAAGGTCTTCGCTGCCGTCCCGCGCGGCCGCATGCCAGCTTGGGTGAACCACAGCGGTGGCGGTGGCGGTGGCGGCGGCGGCGCTGTCAGGATTACTCGCCATGTTCTGCCAAGAATTGTTCGACCGCAAATGCCGGCCAAAAATGGGCCAAGCGTAGGCCCAACGGGTACGCCGACTCTTCGCTCCAGAGTGCGCGCGTAGCTGTCGCAAATGCAGCGCCTGAGACCAAGCCGCGCTTGGCCATTCTGCGTCCTTGGGCCAAATCATCAAACGCCGGGTTTGCGCGCGCCCGTCGCCACGCGTGACCGATTGCATGCTCAAAGTAGGCCTTGTCCCTTCGCGCAGGCACCATGGCCGGGACGCGGCCCGCCAAGCTGCGCCTGTAGAGTCCACGGTGACGGTCGTCGCTGTACAGCGTGTAGGGTGAAATACTCGCGATCGCAGCCACCAAGCGGTCGTCGAACAGGGGGTCGTGACGCAAGATACCGGCGTCGTCCTCGGTCTGTGCGCGCAGTTCCGCAAACGCTGAGAGCGCCGGCGTTTCGGACATACGTTCGTAGCGGCCCCTGGCGGAGCGCAAGTCGTAGCTGCGCCGGCTTTCCTCACGCATCGTGTGGGCGAGGTAGGTTCGGGCGGCTTCGCCCAACCACGGAACGTGGGCGCGCTCCTCACGGGCCCGCAAACGCGCGCGGAGCACGCTGGGGGTATACGCCCGCAGCATGGGCCGAACCGCATAGTGCATAACCCGCTCGAAAACCCCCGTCGGCCAGGACATCCGCAACTTGGCAATACGCAGCATTGCAGCTGGCCTCGATACGCTAGGGTCCTGCAAAATACCTTGTGTCAGGCCCCCCAAGCTCTCGTCGCCGCCAACTCCGGTGAGCAACACGTCCGCACCGGCCGCCACGGCCGCGCGCAAGCTATCGGATTCTGGCGCGCCGCAAAGCAATCCAAACGGCCTGCCCGCGAGCGTCAGTGCGCGCGGCCATGCCTCAGGCCAATGCGCACTGGACCGCAGCATGGGGGTCACGCCGAAGTGTTGCGCGACCATCTGCGCGTAGGGCGAGTCGGGACACGGCCCATCGAAGTGCCAATGCGGGAAGCACGACGCGTCGGACAATCGCCCGAGTTCCGATGCGGCCGCGATCACGCCGGTAGAATCGAGGCCGCCGCTCAGCATAAATGCTGGCCGCTTGGCCCCATTGAGGGCGCGACCTACCGCCTCCACGACATTGGACCACAAGAACTCCTCAGCGCTCCGCCCGGACGCTGCAGCGCTCAAAACCTCGGGCACGTCGCGACGCAGCCAGTGTATCCCCCCGGCATCGATACGCACGACATCGCGCGGCGCCAAGGCGAGAACTCCATCGTACAAAGTCGTGCGCGGTTCGGGGGAAAACGCCCACGTAAGTCGGGATGCCAGATACTCGTCGCATAGTGTCTGCGCCCCCACGGCTTGGCGAACATGCTCGAGCACGGTGCCCGCGAAAACCATGTTGCCGCGCTGGGCCATGTACACCGGCCGGCCGCCCATTGGGCCGCGGCTCAGCCAAAGAGCGCTGTCGGTCGCCCACGCCCACGCGTCCGAGCCAACAGCAGACGTACCATGCCCCTCCCCGACGCCCAACCGCACCAGCGCCTGGGACTCCTTACTTGGCGCGTGATAGTCGATGCCGCCCCAAGACCTCCGGATCGAAAAAGGCAAATGCCGACTCCCTGGGGCATCGGCACGATTGTCCACGCTGGCCGCTACGAATCGCGCAAACCACAAAGGGCTACAAGTTCCTGAGGCCGCCTTCGGTCACCTTGTTCGAAGTTCCCAACGTCAACTCATGGATGCTGCCCAGCTTCGACAGCATTGGGGGGGCATAGGCGCTCCGCATCGACGGCTTCACTGCGACGTGTTCGGCCTTTGGGGCGAGTAGGGCTTGGGCTTGAGCTGGCATCACGTAATACTCCTAGCGTCTGGGCTGCGGATGGCGCAATCCAAAGTATGGAGCTCGAGAGTACACGAATCAGCTCAGCCCAAAACCATTTAACCCCTAGATGTCTGCAATTATTTTTGCCGTTCCAGAATCACGAACTGGACGCGGCGGTTCTTGGCCCGGCCCCCGGCCGTGACGTTGGGAGCCAAGGGGCGCATATCGCCATATCCCTTGGCAACGACGCGGTCGGAGCCCACGCCATGGGAAGCGAGCCAAGCGCGTACCGAATCTGCACGGGCGTCGCTTAAGGTGAGGTTGCGCTTGGAGCCGCCTTGATTGTCGGTGTGGCCCTGAACCTCTAGCTTGAGGATCTCGGCATGCGTACGCATCGCGTCGGCGATCTCACCCAGCAGCCCCTCGGAGGCGGGAAGAATCTGGGCCGAGTTAAGTGCAAACTGCACTTGTTGCTTGATGGTGATTTCCTTCTTACCCACAGTCACGAGGTTTTGCTTTTTGACTAGCTTGAGCACGGCCTCAACGCTCTCGCCGGAGCGCACCACCGCCGTCGTCTCGGCGGGCAGGTATCCTTCGGCGCTACCCGAGAGCTTGGCCTCACCTAGCGGCAGCGCGTCGTATTGGGGCTTGAGGCCGTCGGTGGCTTTGCCGGACGCATCCACAAGGTGCACGCTGGCCCCGGCAACGACAACGCCGGTTTCATCCACGACGCGAAGCTTGAGGTTTCCGAGCTTGGGCAAGGACTCCAATTCGCATCCCAGCTCCATCTCAGATTTACTGGACTCGAGCGTCACTTCGCAGGTACCTGGCTTGAATCCCTCGGCGCTGACGTCGAAGGTGTACCGACCCACGTCAAGCTCGGGCGTACGGAACAGGCCTTTGGCGTCGCTCAACATCGCCGTCAAGTCCGCCTTATTGCTCCAGCGCACGGCCGCGTTCGCGACAGGCGCTTTGCTCTGCTTGTCGGTGACGCGGCCGAGCGCGCGCGGGCGCACGACGATCACTGGCGCCACGGGCGGCGGCGGGGGCGCACTGCGGTCCACGGTGTCGGTTGCCCACGAGGCGCCGAAGTAAGCCATCCACGGCGCTTGCGGCGCGAGTTCATGCACAAACACGTCGTGGCCTGCAATGCTGAGGTCAGCGGCCGCGATCAGGCTGAGGCCGCGCTTCCAGGGCAAGGCGCGCACGCCCAATGTGGCGCGCATCGGCGTGACGGCCTCGATGGCCTGGCAACCTTCGTTGTTGATGTTGCGCGTTTCGCAGATGGTATCTTGTCGGTTCGTGGGCGAGTCCACGCCGAACTCAGCGAAGGGGCGCACGGCGTCGCTCGCCAGGAATACCTCGGCGCCGAGGCGCGCCTGGATGCGATCGGCACGGTTGATGGTAAGGCCGAAACGCTCCACGCGAGAGATAGGCTCCTTGCGTGCGGCCTCCACATCGGCCACCAGCGCCGAGGAATTGTCCAGGAAATACCCTGCGTTGAGCGACACGCGCAAAGGCAGTTCGCCCGCCCCGCGACGGAAATCGTAGGTACCGATCAGCGTTGCACGCGCGCTGATCGCATCGCCGTTGGCTCCGACGGAGCCCGATGCCGCGTAAGCAAAACCGTCCACCGCAAGACCCGCGCCAAAGGCTGGCGAGAACTGATAGCTGTACTTAGCACTTAGTGAAAGATCGCCCACGGCGCTAAGCACCGAGGGACGCGAAGCGCCATCGGTGTTGGTGTATGCGCGCACCGAGCCTGCAAGCTCTAGCCCTGGTAGCAACGTTGCCCCCACAGACACGGCACCACCGCTGTGGGTGACGCCATCGCCAATCACGTTGGGGCCGTTGCGGGTGACCGGGTTGGGGCACGGGTAAGCCGGCGTGCACAAGAAACGAGCGTCCATGTACTCGCCAAGCAGCTGAATCCGGAACTGGCCGACGGCGCTCTCGCTCGCGTGAAGCGTGTGCAAAAGACCGAGCAGACCGAACTCCGAGCTGCCATCTCCAAGCAAACGCAGCGCTTTGCTCGCAACCTCTTCTGGCGCCTCGGGGACGGAAGGCGCAGCCGGTGTAGCCGCGGTCTCGGCCGCGACGGCCACAGGTGCCGTCTCGGCGGGAGCGCCCACCACCACGGCGCCCGGTGGCAGGGCTCCAGCCGAGGCCGGAGGCGCTGCAGATGGTTGCTGGGCCGCTGGTGGCGGTGCGGCCGGCGCGACGGGAGGCACTGGCTCGGCGGCGCCGCCTACGACTACCGCTCCAGGTGGGGGGCCCGCAGGTGCGGCAGGCGTCTGCGCCTGGGCGGCGAGCGGCGCTAGCAGGGCGAGCGCGTGGAAAGACCAGACGGAGCGTGGCGCGACAGACATGCATTTTGGGCTAACCCTTCCACGCAATAGACGCAAGAAATTCGCGATGTTTCGCCCGGGAATCGTGTCGCTACATGTCATTACGAGGGCAACGCCTGACGTCAGGCTGCGTGCGAAACAGGGAAGACTCCGCCACCGGAGTCGCACCAAAGCTCCGAAAACAGGGGCGGCACCGGAGCCTCCCATATCCTGCCAAGCGCCTGAATCCGATGCGCATGAAGCATAATACGCCCCGGCGCGCGCACCCGTCCGTCCGCCGCGAGCAAACGCTGCGGCCCGCCATAATGTGGATCGCCGATCAGCGGGTACCCGGCGTGGGCTGCGTGCACGCGCAGCTGGTGCGTGCGGCCGGTCTGGGGCTCCAAGAGCCAAGCATGGATCACCCCCGCGGCGGCGAGATGCTTAAAGTGGCTGCATGCGTGGGTTGCACCGGGGCCGTCGACCGCGCGGGTGCTTGGCGTCTTGCCACGACCGATGCGCGCCTCCCATGCCCCCTCCAACCCTTGGCCTGACAGGAGGACACCACTTGAGAGGGCCACGTAGCTGCGCTTGTAACTTCCCTCTTCGCGAGCCTGGGCGAGAGCGAGTCGCGTTGCGGTGTCCAGCGCGAAGACCACGACCCCCGACACTTCGCGGTCCAATCTCGATGTAGGATGCACGCACTCAAGGGGCATGAAGAGGTGCGCCGCCAGTTGGGCAAGCAAGCTTTGGCTCACACCATGCTGGTCGGGGATGGTAGGCACGCCAGCCGGCTTGTTGAGCACCACGAGCCCGCCATCCTGAGCCAGGATGTCCAAGGGCGGCGCCGCGCCAAGCGTTCCACCCACACCATGGCGACGCGCACTGGCGACGCGAACAACCTGCCCTTGTCGCAAACCAAGCGTCGCCTGACCCACCCCCAGGCGACGTGGCGTCTTGCCTGATTCTTCGAGAAACACACGTCCATCGGAGAGCGCGTTCGCGTCTGCATGCGTATTCAGCCACGCCGAAAGAGTGCACTGCACATCTATCGTGTGACGCTTCACGACAGGCTCGACGGAATCGACGACGCCGAAGATACCGGAAAATTTGTGAGCAAATCGCTTTCCTCGCGGAGCACGACCCCCTCGTCGCCGTTGACAAGCACCACGTCACCCGTGCGGAGTACTCGCGTTGCGCCCTCGGCGTTCACGACTGTGGGCACGCCGTATTCGCGTGCCACAATGGCCGCATGCGAGAGCACACCGCCGAGCTCGGTAACGACCGCCGCGGCGAGCAAGAAAAGGGGCGTCCACCCCACATCCGTGGCGTGGACCACCAAAACCTCGCCGGGCTCGAAGAGCTTCATGTCCTCGGCGCGGTGCAGCACACGCACCCGACCGCGCACGGCGCCTGGGCAGCCAGAAAGCCCGCGCAGCACGAGAGCGCCACTGGGCACCGTGAGGCCCGGAGGGGGTGCTCCGGTGAACGTAGAAGGAGGTTCCGGCCTCTGTGTGTTACGCAAGTATTGTGCGTAGCGCGTACGCACCGTGCCAGCCAAGTCGCGACGGCTGCCCGACAAGATGGCCAAGAGCTCCTCGATCTCGAAGAGAAAAACGGGCTCCAGCGGATGGGCCCAACCACGCAGTTGCGGGTCGCGCGCCGCAAGCCGGTGATTGGCCTCTAGAGCAAGCACACGAATCATTCCGAGCACGCGCGTGACCCAAGCTCGCGTGCGTTCGCGGTGCTGCGCCGAGCTCTGTGCACGCTGCACCAAACTACGCAGCAGAGCACGCTCTGGCGGCAGCAAGGCGGCGCGCACCTCGACGAGGCTGGCCTCACGTTCGGCGTGCACCCTTGCCGCGCTGCCTTGCGATTTCCGAAGCACGTCGCTGGCGCCAAGCTCGCCCGTACGCAGCGCCGCGCGGAGCACATCCCAGACCGGTGTGCAGTCTTCGCGCCAGCGGGTGGTGGATAGCTCAGCCTCCCGCACGGCGCGGTCGCCATAGCGATCCAAGAACAGCGTCATGTCGTCCCGCAACCAGTGCGTGCGCACATCTCGCACGCACTGGGGAGGCGCCGCGGAGATCTCGGCTTGGGCCGCAAGGTCGCGCCCGGCACGCGCCACCATCGCTAGCAATTCACGGCCTGGGGCCGCACTTTCAAGCGTGTCTAGGCCGGCCGTCATGCGCTGCACCAAGCCGTCGGTGCGCGCACCAAAGCGCGGCCACAACAGCGCGCGCAAGGCCAAGTGCGACCCCAGTGCGCTGGAGGCGCAGCTAAGCATCAGCGTGCCTGTGCGCTCGAGCATGGCCTGCGCTTCGACCAGCGCGCGCGCAATACCGTCGTCGGGAAGAATGCGCCAATCGATGGCGTCGAAATCCGCGCGCTCCGAAAATGCAACGGCCTCAAATTTGCGCACGCGCTCGCTTACATCCCACTGCTGTTGCGCGAGGCGATAGGCCGTAAGTGGAAGACGCACCACAAATCCCAGCGGCGAAGGCCGAGACTCCGCGGCGGTGAAGGCTTCCCCGCCTTTGCCCCCCCCAAGCTCCACAAGCACGCGCGGGTCCATCCAAGGCACCTGGGCCGCCACCTGCATAAAGCCCGTGAGGTTCAGATACATGCGCCCGTGCACATTGCCGAGCAGGGTCAGGCCCTTGGGCACCTTGCAGCCCAAGGTGCGAAACGCGGCTCGAAACCCGGCCTCGCTGAATGCGCCAGCCACCGACCACGTGAGTGGCGTCGCGACGCCCGGGAGCGCTTCTCCGACGTTCGCATTGCTCCACAGCGTGCGCGCGTCGCCGCCCTCCGGATAGGGCCGATGCGTGATGGGCCTTGCTTGCACAACCCAGAGTTTTTCCTCATGAAATGCGAACTCCACGTCCCATGCATGGGGCGCATGAGGCCGCAATTTTTGAGCCAAGACCGCGAGCGCATGCAGATCGGATTCCCCAAGCGAACTGTCGCCGGCGGCCGTCAAGCTTTGCTCCATGACTTGCCCCTCGGGGCTCAGCCTCCATGCATCAGGTGTGCGTGCGCCATCGACCACGGAGGTCCCCAAACCCCGCGCGGCGTTAATCACGCTGCCGCTGTCGCCCTCACTGGCGAACATCACGCCAGCTGCGCGCGCGGGCACCAGCAGCTGGAGCACAGCTCCCATACGCAATTCACGCTGCCCTGACTTGCGAGCATAGTGCACCCACCGCTCGCTCGCGACAGACGCCCACACTTCGGCCAAGGCCTCCACGAGCTCGCTGCCCGAGACATCCAGAACAGTGCCGGCCATCCCGGCCATCGAATGCTCCGCGCCGTCCTCACCCAGCGCGCTGGAGCGCACGGCCCAACGCGCTTCGCGATGCGCACCGCCGAGCGATGAGAGTGCGGCAAGCAGCTGACCACTTGGCCTGTAGGCGCGGATGCGATCGGAAGCCTCGGACACGCGTCGCCCGAGCTCGGCATCGCTGCGAATCGAGAGAAGCGAGGCCGGACGTAGTGCGCTTGGGAGCGAGGCCAAACAGGCATCAAACGCGGTCGCCGGAACGACCCACCCCGCCGGCACATCAAAGCCCTTGGAGATGAGCCACGCGAGCCGGGCGGCCTTACCCCCTACATGACGACGAACCGAGGGCGCGACCTCGCCCAAGCCGTAGATCCAAGGGGCAAACTGTCCCGCCGAAGTGGGTGTAGAATGCATTTAGCGGACCAAGCTCAAGCGACACGTGAGGGCGACACCGCAAGCACGGTCTCGAGCATCTTGGAAAGAGTTGGATCCTCCTCAAGCTGATGCCGAAGCGTGTCTTTTACGAATGCGAGCTGCTCCTGCCCCAAGCCCGAAAGCCCCTCGGTCGCGCGGGAGATACGAGCCTCAATGTAGGCCTCTGCGTCAATCTCGCCGCGACGAAGCTGGTTAAACAATCCCTCGCCCGACGTGACAGGCTGAATGTGCGAAACATCGTCCGGAAATTGGTCTTGCTCAAGTTCGGGCTGGCGAGAAGCACTCATGTGGTCAAGCCTACACCTTCACTCGGCTTTGGGCCACGGGATGGTACGCGCGACGCCTACGATTTAGGAAGACGCTGGCCACTTTCAAAGTCAGCCCATGGAAAAAAGTTCCATGAAGCACTCACGTTGCCATTGGCCGCTTCGGGACACCATTGTCCCTCGAGTGTGGTCGAGCAACGGGGAGCGGCACGAGGCGGAATAATCCCCTCTCCGCCTTCGACCGGCTCGGCCCTGTCGTCGAGTAGCCTTACGTCGCCCCTTTTTTTTCTCGGCGCATCCTGACTCGGAGACTCCGCCTGAACATCGGATTCCCAACTCAAAAAAGTGCCCAATGACGCTGCATGGCAATGCAAATCCATCACGTTGCCATAGTCCGTCACATGGATGGTATCGCGCATCTTGCGTAGCCGGGCGTCGAGGGGAACCACGCTCACGGTCACAGAGCCGCCAACGGCTTCTGCCCATATTGCCAAGTAGCCACGTCGGGTCGCTGCAACACAGGGCTCGGCTTTGACTCCGGGAGTTTTTGTAAGACGTTGATCCGAAACAATTTTTCCAGAAACGCTCAGCTCGGTGATGTGCACTTGATCATCGACGCCGTACTTTTTGAGCCACGCAAGTACAATACCGGTACACCCTGCACCCGCGCAGGTCGCACCTAAGCCGGCGTCGAGCCGAACACCTCTCATGAGGCGCCCGATTTGCAACTTGTCGCCGCTGCCGCCGCGTGCCGTTCCAATGAGAACGTCCCCCACGTTGGCAAGCGAACCACTATCCACCAAGGCGACAAAGCGCTCACCCACCACGCGCACATCCGAGACAGGAACCCCGAAGTCGATGCGGCGCGTCGCGCCAATCAACTTCGGAGCCCCCTCTACGGAACCAGGTGTATTCTGCACAGAGCTATCAACGCCTGCATCTTGCACCAAGTGATCTTTGGGCCGTGTGATCCACGGCTCCTCCATGCGCGACTCCCGCACCGCTCCTCCGCATGCGGCCGCGGCCAGCACACCAAGCAGAGCGAGCACGAGAGTCTGAGTTCTCATCAGCTAGGCTTCGCGGCTGGCGCGGCCTTGACTTTTGGCTCCTCGCCCTTGCCTTTGGCAGGCGCAGCGGCGGCCTCGGCAGCAGCGTCGCCAGGGCGGGAGAGCTTATGCTTGGTCAGAATCATGCGCTCGATCTTGGCGGCGAGCTCAGGGCGGTCTTCCAGGAAGGTCTTGGCATTCTCACGGCCTTGGCCGATTTTCTCGCCGTCCTTCATGGAGAACCAGGCGCCGCTCTTTTCGATGATGCCCTCATCCACCGCCAAGTCTACCAAGTCACCCATTTTGCTGATGCCTTGGCCATACAAAATATCGAACTCCACTTCGCGAAAGGGCGGTGCCATCTTGTTTTTGACCACCTTGACGCGCGTGCGGTTGCCGATGACGGCTGGGTCTTTCTTGTCGCCGGCGGAGGCCTCTTTGATGGCGCCGATGCGGCGAATGTCTAGGCGGACGCTGGCGTAAAACTTGAGCGCGTTGCCGCCGGTGGTGGTCTCGGGTGAGCCGAACATCACGCCGATCTTCATGCGGATCTGATTGATGAAGATGAGCAAGGTGTTGGAGCGCGCTACGTTGGACGTGAGCTTGCGGAGTGCTTGGGACATGAGACGCGCTTGCAGGCCCACGTGGCTGTCGCCCATGTCGCCTTCGATCTCGGCCTTGGGTACCAACGCTGCAACCGAGTCGATCACGATGACGTCAACGGCGTTAGAGCGCACGAGCATGTCAGCGATTTCCAATGCTTGCTCACCGCAGTCGGGCTGCGAGATGAGCAGCTCGTCCGTTTTGACACCAAGCTTGCGTGCGTAGGCTGGGTCGAGCGCATGCTCGGCATCGATAAACGCTGCAACTCCGCCCTGCTTTTGCATCTCGGCAATGGCGTGCAAGGTGAGCGTGGTCTTGCCACTGGACTCCGGGCCGTAGATCTCGATGATGCGCCCTTTGGGGTAGCCGCCAATGCCCAACGCCAAGTCCAGGCTGAGTGAGCCCGAGGAGATGACCCCTACGTCGGCATGGAAGTTCTGGCCATCTTGCAAACGCATGATGGAACCTTTGCCGTATTCCTTCTCGATGGAGGCAACGGCGAGCTCTACGGCTTTGAGGCGATTCTTGTCTTCCATGTGGCTGGGCTCCTTGTACACGTATGCGCGATGAGTGCCTGTGACCGGCGTATTCGCTTCCTGATTCCGGGACTATACTGTCTTTATGTTCAGTGTCTAGCTTCCTGTACACGCGAATCCAAACTTGCACCTCTAGACGCTTCATCCCCGGCAAATGCAGGGCAAGTTTTAGACGTCGCGCCTCAAGTTACCAACTCCGACTGTAGGGCCCGCTATTCCGCCATCGATGCGGATTTGGCGGGCGCCCTACGCGCGGCGGGGCACGAAGACTTTGTGGGAGATCTTTGCGCCGAGAAGGTCGCTCAGCAAAGGGGTGAAATTTCGGAGTGCACAGCGCTCCCCACGGAGCATTGGCGCACGCATTGCGCGACAAGCATCGCCATCGCCAAACACGATGCTGCGCTGTGCCCATGGGTGCGAATCGGCGACGCCACACGCGGACGCGACCCGCTTTGCCTCGCACGCGCGGCCGACCGCAGCTTGCTTTGCAGCGCCGTGACAGGTGCGGAGGATGTTGCTGAGTGCATGCGTATTTTTAAGCTCGCTGCGTTGCGTTCAGACGGCCAAGCCCAGTTGCTCTCGCAGGAGCAACTTCGTTCTGCGTTGCCGGACGCGCGACGCGGAGTGGTGCTGCTCAAGGAAGGTGCAAAGCGCAGCTACCTGCTGGGTGACCCGGGCGATCTCACGCTGGTTGCGGCGGCCCCACTCGCCGCCGCGCGCGTCGCGCTCCTCATCGAAGACGGTATCATCCGCAAGCTGGTGTGGCGCTCTCCGGGAGAGGCGCTCATCGCGGCCGAGGGCGAACGACTCAACCTTACCCTAGGCGTGTTCAAGGCCCCCACCGAACGCGGAGAGCCCCTCCACATCGTTGCAGAGGGGCTCGTTCACGTCGGCAAGAAAGACCTGCCCGTCTCGCTCGAATTGCAGAGCTACCTTCGAGACATCGTCGATGTGCCAACGGCGCCCCCTTCGGCTACTCCTCGTCCACGACCTTGAAATCGACGCGGCGGTTCTGCGTGCGGCCCTCGTTCGTCTTGTTGTCGGCAACAGGCTGCTCTTGGCCAAAGCCATGGGGGTCCAAGCGCGAGGCGTCGACGCCGTGCTCTGAAATCCACTTCACGACTGAAGCCGCGCGCTCTTGGCTGAGCTTCTTGTTCATGGCGGGCTTGCCCTTGTTGTCGGTGTGGCCCTCTACGCCCATCTTTTTGATGCCAGGGTTGGCGCGCAGCACGTCCGCGATCTCTTGCAGCATGGGGAAGCTGTCGGGAAGGATCTTGGAAGAACCAGTTGCAAAGTGCACCTGTTGGAAAATGCGAATCTTGCCGCCCTCGCGGGAGATGAACTGCGGGCAGCCATTCTTTTTCGGGTCGTCCGAAGGCTTGCCCGGCTCTTTGGGGCACGCATCTGTCACGTCAGGGATGGTGTCCTGGTCGAAGTCGTCTTCGGGGCAGCCATCACCGTCCTCAATACCGTCCTTGTCCTCAGGCTCGTTGGGGCACTTATCGTCCACATCGTAGATCCCGTCGCCGTCTTTGTCCCCCATCGGGCAGCCATCGTTCGGTGCCGGCGGCTTGCCGTCTTCAGCCTGATTGGGGCATGGGTCAACGTCGTCCGTAAGGCCGTCGCCATCGCTGTCGAGCACGGTACCGCGCCGCCACTCCTCACGTTTGCGCTCCACGACCTCGGGCGAGGTCGGGTCGGTATCGAACATCGGGATGTATGCGCCAAGGGCGAGCACACCGCGAAAGTCGGGCGCGCCGTAGCCGTTCAAAATCTGCGTGCCCGCAGACGCACTCGCGTACCACCGGTCGCCTGGCCCCATAAACATACGCCCCTCTGCAGCCCACTCCAACGAGCTATTTCGCTTCGTGAATGCAGTGTCGCCGATCACGTTGCCGTTCTCGATGCCGGTCTGCCCAAGCAGCGAAACGCCCACGCGATAGCGACCGTCGTGCCAAGGAAAGATCACGGTGCCGGCGTATCGGAGCTCGTTACCTACCCCCAACCCCGCGCCGGTGGTTGGGCTATTGATTGAATTGTAGGGGCGCAAGTGCGGGCCCACATTACCGGCCACGATAAAGCGTCCAACATGGGTTTCGCCGGTGAGCAGAAGCATCACCCCAGTGGTTCCGTCGCCGCCAAAGTTCTTCGAGCCCGTTGGCGCAAAAACGCTCAGGTTGACGCCGACGACACTGCGACGATCGTCAGCGCGCCATGCGACCGCACGACCATCGACGCGAATATCGCCGGATCCGGGGCCGCCGACCTCAACGGTGGTGGTGGTCGGATTTCCAAACAGACTGGTACCCCCGTAGTTTGGATTCTGCCCTGCTTGCCAAGGCGTAAGCACAAGGCCCAGCCCCAGGGTGAAGCGATCCAAAAATGAGATCCCACCATCGACATAGGTGTTGAGCTGATGCTCGACCACACCGCGATCGGACCGCGCCAGCGTGTTGTTGTCGGAGACGATATGGTCCTTGCGCAGCGGGTTGAGCGAGTAGCCCGCCGCGACTTGCCCAAAAACCGTTGCGCGCGATGTTGCGTACGGTCGCGAGACAAAGAGCGTGTCCTCAGGAGCCCCGAACGGTTGCAAACGGTCGAGATGAAAGGTTCGCGACTGCGCATGAGCGACATCGCTCAACAACGTCGGAGCCAACAGCGCGGCCACCAAAAACGGCTTCACACCACAACCCAAAAAAGTACGAAACGCCATGCGACAACGCTATCCCCATTTGTCAGAGTAGGCCAAGCAAGAGATCCGGCGAGGGACGACAAGGAAGGCCCACAAGATGCTCGCTTTGAGCTACACACTTCGGATCTACAGGCATGGTCACGGAAGACGTCCCCGCACTCCTCGCTCCCGCCGCCAGCGCGACGCCAAGTCCAGAGGCATCCCGTGCGCCGGAGTGGCGGTCCGGCCTTTCGCTTGCTCGTGAGAACCGTCGCATCGATGCGTGTTCGCGTGCAAACCGCATGGACTGGGCCTACATCGGCGGGGCCGCCGGGCTTGTTGTGGCCAGCGTGTACGTCGATGGAAGCTGGATCAAGTATGGCGCGGAGAGCCCTGCCGGCCGGATGGGTGGCTCCGCACTTGTGGGTGCCAGCTGGGGCATTTTGCTCGGTGGCACCTACCGCGCGATTGCGCGCTGTGCAGGCGGACCACGCGGCGTGCTATCTCCGGAGCTTGCATTCTACAACGAAGACTCGGCGGGTTGGGCTGTGTCTCTAGGTGCCGCCCTCACCGCTCCGTTGGTTCATGCCATCGCGCGCGGCCCCGTTCCGCTAGCCTGGAGCACGGAGGAGCGCGCATCGCACGTCGTGATCCCCGGCCTTGTCGCCGGCCTGACCAGCTGGCTCCCTGCATGGCGCCCGGTCTCTCCTGCGCCGTGGAATGCCTACTCCGAACTCATTCGGCTCGATGCAGCAGCCGATGAGCAGAGCTTCAGCCTTGGCGTTCGCGGGGTCTTTTAGAGCCACTTCGTCGGAGCGATCGGCGTGCAGTCGTCGTGCAAATGCAGCGCCCCTTCGTGCAGTGCTTCACTTGCACCATCAAACCACTGACGCGTACTCTTGGGGGATGAACAAACTCCTCACCTACTGCACGTTCGTCGCGGCACTTGCAGCGTATGCCTGCGGCGATGACGACACCATGGGTTATAAGCCCACAACCAACAACGGCGTCGACTCCACCGTCGCTACCCCCGACACCAGCGCCCCCAAGGCCGACAGCGCAGCTGCAGTAGACGCCGCGCCATCGACCGACAGCGCGACTGCCGCCGACAGCGCGACTGCCGCCGACTCCGCTACCGCGCCAACAGACGCAAACGGCTGAACGTCCACCGCGGCCATCGCGCCCGGGAGCGACACTTTCCTTCGGGGAGTGTCGCTCTTCTAGGAGATGCGTGTGCCGAAAATGGCCGTCCCCACACGCACCATTGTCGCGCCAGCGGCGATGGCCTGCGTCATGTCGTGACTCATCCCCATGGAGAGTTCGGGCAGCAGCGCGGCGCCACCAAGCTGCTCACGAAGGGTGTAGAGCTCATGGAAATGCCTGGACGCGATTTCTACGTCGGGCGGCGGCAGCGTCATGAGTCCCACCAACTGCAACGAGGGCATCGCGCGCACCTCATCGGCCAGACGAGGCACTTCTGAAGGCGCGACTCCGCTTTTTTGCTCTTCGTCGCCAAAGTTCACGGCCAGCATCACTTTGATGGTGCGCCCCGCCGTGTGTGCATGGCGAGACAGCGCAGAAGCAGCCTTGGCATCCTCGAGCCCATGCACGTAGTCGGCAAACTGCGCGATGCTCTTGGCGTTGGAACTCTGCACGCGACCGATGTGATGCCACGTCACGCCCTGAGTTCGGGTGTCAGCCGCCTTGCCCGCAAGTTCCTGAGCGTAGTTCTCCCCAAAGTCCACTTGGCCACAACTGCGTGCATCTATCACGCATTCTACCAGGTGTTTTTTCGACACGGCGACCAGCCGCACACTTGCCGGGTCACGCCGCGCGAGCGCACACGCATCTGCGATGCTGGCGCGAACCGCGTCTAAACCATGTGCAATTTGCATATTCGTTGCTGTGCGCTATGCCCGTGGTGCGCGCGGCGCGCGCGCATGCCACACCATGGTGTCGCTCTCGTGCTTGAGCCTTCCGGCCGCGAAATCGCCATAGACGCGCAGATCCTCAAAGCCTGCAAACACCAGGTAGGCCTCCCACTCTTTGGGGAAGAACTGCCGGTGTGTGAGCAGTTGCTCAAAGGGCGCGTCTTTGCCATTCATCGGCTCAAAGGTGGTGCGCACGGCAAGCACCTGCGTGAGCGTGTCGTAGTCGAAGTACTCGCGATACTTCACCCTCCCCACACGCGGATGCCGAAACGGCGGCACCGCTTGCGCCTTGTTCGGATCACGCAGCAAGTCACCAAGGACCGGCACCGAGAGATCG
>JAYWGI010000326.1:0-5427 GCA_043779025.1 Myxococcales bacterium | reverse complement strand
CGCTTTGGTCAATGGCGCCGAACTCGGAGCGAAACAACAGCAGCATCTCGCGCACGTCGTTCTCGCTCATGCCCGCGCGCTCTTTGAGATCTGCACCTGTGCAGAATGCACGTGTTCCGGCACCTGTGATCACCACGGCCCTCACGCTCGCGTTGTGTTGGGCATCCCGCGCGAGTTTGCCCAGCGCACGCACCGCATCGCGGCTAAGACTGTTCATGCGCTCGGGGCGCGAGATGGTCCACACCTGCACATAGCCGTGCTGCGCAACGTCTATAGGGAAGTCTTCGTGAGCCATTGCGCGCAGCGCTTAGCGGCCTAGCGATTCCGCGCGGTTCACGATGCGCGGGGTGAGGAAGATCACGAGCTCTTCCCGATCATCGGTGCTGCCGCGGGTTTGGAAAAGCGCGCCCAAGATGGGGATGTCTCCCAAGATGGGAACTTGCGCCAAGCTCTTGCCCGTACGACGCGTGTAGATTCCACCAATCACGGCCGTGTGCCCGTCGGCCACGAGCAAGTCGGTCTCCGCCTCGCGCTTGAGGATGGCGAGCTCGCCGCGTGGGCCCTTGTTGCTCGTATCGGGTTCGTCGCGGTTCACCATGACGTGCATGGCCACGGAGCCGTCGGCTGTGACATGAGGCTTCACCTCGAGCGCAAGTTTGGCTTCTCGAAACTGCGTCTGCACGCCTTGTGCGCTGACTTGCGAGTACGGGATCATCGTGGACTTGGAGATGCGCGCGCTACGGTTGTCGAGCGCTAAGATACGCGGGCTGGAGACAATGCGCGCCATACCGGAGGCCTCGGCGGCCGACAGACGGATGGGCAAGTTAAAGGTGCCGTCGAGCGAGCCCAGCGTGATGCCCAGAGCACCACCCGCGCCTGCGCCCGCGGCCGCAGGCAAGTTGACGGCGAAGTTTGGGGTGGTGGAGGGCGTGGTGCCGGGGTTCAAGCCGTCCACGTTGCTGCCGCCTCGGGCGCCGCCCGCGAGCGTAACGCGCGATGGGAAGCCAAGGCCGGTGGGGTTGCCGGTGGCTTCTGAGAAGGTGGCATCGCCGCCCCACTGAATGCCTACTTCACGAGAGAATTTGCTGGTCGCCTCTACAATGCGGGCCTCGATAAGTACCTGCGGTGTTTGCGTATCCAGGGAGCGTACAAGCTCTTCGACGAAGTTGAGGTTGGGGCCAATGTCGCGCGCGATGAGCACGTTTGTGCGCTCGTCTACGCTGATAGAGCCGCGGGCCGAGATAAGCTCCTTGGCACGAGGTTGAAGCTCCGAGGCGCTTGCGTAGCTGACGGGAATGAGGCGGGTTTCAAGCGGCGTGAGTTCGAACTCTTGCTTCTGCGCGGCCAAGCGCATCTCGCGCTCCTTCTGCAGGGTGGCCAGCGGCGCCACGCGAATCAAATTGCCGCCGCGAATCATGCCGAGGCCTTTCGTCTGAAGCACGATGTCCAAGATCTGATCCCATGGCACGTCTTGCATGCGAATGGTGACGCTGCCGGCGACATCATCTGCAGTGACAATGTTGACCTTGCCCACGTCTGCGAGCAAGCGAAGGATATTGTGGATGTCGGCATCCTTGAGATCCATGTTGATGCGTCGACCCGTGTATTTTGCACTCGTTCCGGCGGTCGTGCTCGATGCCGCCGTTTCACCGCTCACTGCGAGCTCTGCGGTGCTGCGTGCAATCATAGGACCACCGTCAAGCTTGCCTTCGCGTGCCACGGTGGCTGCCGCTCCGCCGCGCAGGTTGGAGCGTGACTCCTGCAGGTACCATGTAACCGTTTCGCCGCTCACTTCGACGCGGCCCGTGCTCGGCAGATCGACCTCGACCAGGGCCGCGCTGCGGTCTTTGTCTTGGTACACTGCGACCTCTTTGAGGCCCGCTTGGAAGGCCGCGACGTCGTATACCTTCGCCACGCGGTTCTGAACGCGCATGCCTGCGAGCTCTAGGCGGGTCTTGCCCGAGGGGAGCTTGACCACCTCAGTTCGGACCAAGCCGCGTACCGAAAGAACGATGCGTGTGACACCATCTTTTTGCTCAAACTTGAAGCCCTCGAGCGTCGCGCCACTGGCGGTCGCTGCGCCGGTTGCAGCCGTCGTCGGAACCGCACCAGCCGATGCCGCTGCGAGTACAATCAGGAAGGCGAGCGAAGGGGCGCGTAGTCCTTTGGAAGATGCTGTGCGTGCCATGGTGATTCTCTCTTTCAAGGCGCGGGCGCCCCGTCCTTCGATTCTGTGTCTGCGTGCAACGAGATGACGCGTGTTTGGGGAGCGGATGTTGGGTTGGCGGGGTCTTCGCGTACGAGCACCACGTCGCTCGCTCGAATTTTTTGCACGCGCCAGTTCACTTGGTATTCCACGCCGTTTGAGCCGGAAACTTTCACCACGTCAGGGCGACCAATGTACTCGCCCTTGCGCACGACCCAGCCGCGACCCGTGGGGTCCACCAGCATGGCGGTGGAGTCCGCACCGCTGATCACACCGATAAGGTGCAACTCCTCCACTGCGTAGCCCGCGATGTTCACCTGCCGCTGTGACTTAACCGCTTTGCGTAGGTTATCCACGTAGAACGCGGCGTACGATCGGAAGGGGTCGCGGTGACGCTCGCTTTCCGTAAAGTCGCTCTCGATAATCTCGAACGGCTTGGCGGCAACCACGGGCGAAGACGGTGCGGCGGGGCGGGCCGCTCCCGGGACGCCGCCATCGGTCACGGGGTAGCCCGTACCAGTGGCCACGGTCTGCATGGCCTGCTCTTTGGTGCACGCCGTGAGGGAAAATATTGCGACCGCGATGAACGTGCAACGTGCACTCATTGGTTTCGGGCGAAGGTGAGCGTTCATGGCTTGGCCCCTGGTCCGGGGGGCAGGGGCGCTGAGGGCGCGCTGGCAGCTGCACCACCAGGCACGCCCGGCACTGCAGCGCCCTTGCCGTTCATACGGAAGGCGGTGGCCAAACATTTGGCGGTAAGCACCACGTCTTCACCCTCGGATTTAGGCTGTTGCAATTCGATGTTTTCGACGTTGATGATGCGCTCCACGCGACCGAGCTCGTAGGTGAACTTTGCGATCTGCAAGAACTTGCCACGCAGTTCCAGCTTCATAGGGATTTTCGAGTAGAAAGACTGTGGGACTTCGTCGACAGGGGTGTACGACTTGAGATCGACGCCCGAGACGTTGGCCACTTGCTGAACAGCCGACAGGAAGCTTGCCGATTCGGTCAGCTCCGGTAGCGCACGGTTGAAATCTTTTTGTTGCAGCTGCTTTTCGTTTAGCTTCTGCTTGTCAGCGAGATAAGCGACACGCGCGCCACGCAAGCGCTGAAGATCCGCTTGCAGCGCGGTGGTCTGCGATGCGGCGCCATCGACCTTGTTGCTTAGGTCTTGGTACACACCCATATAAAAACCACCAACGACCAACGCCGCGATCAAAATGGCGACGGCTACCTTGGCGCTTGTGCTGTTCGTGTTGAGGCGAGATTCGGCCATGTTAGTACCTCGCCCTTGCGCTCAGCTGAAACTTCAGCAGTTCAAGCTTACTTGTAGCGTCCATGCTCTTTTGGCCGGTGAGTAACTTGATGTCCGAGAACATACGTGACACCGAAAGTCGCCTCACGAGTTCTGAGACGTCTTCGCCATCGCGTGCTGAGCCGGTGAACTTTACCGTACGATCCGACTCTGCATATTCCGTGAGCCACAGCCGACGGGTATCCCAATCGGGGTTGGGCAATGCGGTGGGATTGTCTTTGCGAAGACGCTCCGTGGTCTCCAAGTCGATGGTGGGGCCGCGGCCGGGAGACACCGCACGTACCAACTCAAGCATGACCGATGTGGGGCCTGTACGTGCAGCTTGCAGGCTTGCAATGGCGCGCTCTCGGCTCTCGATTTCAGCCAATTTCGCTCGAATTTCCTCGTGATCTTTGATCTCTTCTTTGATCACGCTGGCTTGCAGCTGCAGGCCTTGGTTGATCTTCGTGATCTTCTCAAACTCGTCGTTCTTAAGGTAGTAAGCGACCGCGCACAGCAGGCTGCTCACGAGAAGCGCGCCTCCGACGGCAACGACAAGCCCCTGCTCGCTGCTGCTCGCCTGGCTCTTCGTGCCTACGCGTTTTGCGCTCTGCTTGGTGGGGAGTAAGTTGACGCGAATCATCCGCGCTTCTCCTTTTCGGTTCGAAGGGCGAGGCCTAAGGCCACTGCAAACTGGGCGGAGCGTGCACGCAGGGGCTCCTCCTGAACCGTCTTCGCGTCGACCTCAAAGGAGGCGAGTGGGTCCATGACCTCCACCGAAATGCGTGCCCGCCGCTCGATAGCTTTTGCGAGTGGCCCGAGGTACGCGGAACCGCCGCACAACACCACTTGGTCGATGGTCGCATCGGAGCTTGTTGCTAGGTAAAAATCTAGCGAACGCTGAATGTCGCCGGCCAGCGCCTCGCAGGCATTGGCGATCGTTTGGAACACATCTTGAGGTACGATTTCCACGCCATCGCCGCCTGTTTTGTAGGCCTCGGCCTGCTCGTTGGGCACATTTGCGCCGCGTTCGATCTGCTCGGTCACGGAGGCGCCGGCGCTTGTGAGCTCGCGCGAGAACGCGCTGACTCCATCGGCTACCACATTGAGTGACGTGACACTGGCGCCCACGTTCACCAGCGCAACGGTGCTGCCTTCGAGCGAACCGCGTGTGTGCTCGTAGGCGTTCTGCACCGTGAAGGCGTTGATGTCGACCACCACCGGTTTGAGCTTCGCATCTTTGAGCAACTGCAGAACTTCGTTGACCTCGTCCCTTTTCGCAGCGACCAAAAGCACGTCCATTTGGCCTGTCTCGGGACGGCGGCGAATGACCTCGTAGTCAATGGCCATGACCTTCACGTCGAATGGGATGTGTTGTTCCGCTTCCCAGGGGATTTGCTCAGCAAGTTCGGCCGGCGACATCATCGGCAAGGTCAGCTTGCGCACGATCACCGATTGGCCCGCGAGGCCGATGGCCACCTCCTTTTGGGAGATGCGGTTGTCCGAAAAGACGCGCTTGATGGCATCCACAACCGCCGAGGCGTTCATGACGTGGCCGTCGACGATGGCTTGCGGCGGCAACTCAGCGTAGCCCGCGCGCACAACCACCGGCTTCTTCCGGATTTCCTTGAGCTGTATCACCTTGATGGCGCTCGACCCGATGTCGACCCCCACGAGGTACTTGCCTTCGGCCATGCCAA
This sequence comes from Myxococcales bacterium, assembly GCA_043779025.1. Lineage (GTDB taxonomy): Bacteria > Myxococcota_A > Polyangia > Polyangiales > Polyangiaceae > JAAFHJ01. The sequence goes on along the minus strand of JAYWGI010000326.1, from coordinate 227 downwards.
TCCCTTTCCACGCAGTTGGTGAGTGAGCCAAAGAGGACTCCCCCTACCGTCGAGAGTCTCGCAGCTGGTCCTCATGATGGCAAAAAAAGACGCATGCCGATTCAATGCGCCCAGGGCGCTTGTGCTAGCCCTCACGCCCCGATGAAGAAGTACGCCCTTCTGCTGCTCCTTAGTGTTTCAGCTCCGATGTCGCAGAGTCATGCGGCAACCCCGCCGCGTCACGCAAG
>JAYWGI010000325.1:0-5436 GCA_043779025.1 Myxococcales bacterium | reverse complement strand
GAACGGCGCTTGACCGCTACGTGGGGCCCGTTCATGCCGACATTGGGAACAACTTCGGCGGTGGTTATGCGGCCGACTGGGCGTGTTGGCAGGAGGCGCACATCAACTCGGCGGCCTGCGCCGACCTGTACATGAACGAGATCCACGCGCGGGATAGCGGAATTGTTCTTTTGCATGACCCTTGGGGTGACGCTTTTGGCAACACCGTGGACATGACGAAGAACCTGGTGCCACGGCTCAAAGCGGAGGGCTATCGCTTCGCCATGCTCGAAGACGTCCCGGCCATCGCTGCGTACTTTCCAACACCGGCGGTGGACGCAGGTGGCTCGTCCGTCGATGCGGGCGACGCTGCAGTCGACTCGGGCGGTCCGACTCCGGTCACGGATGCTGGTGGCGTAGCGCCCCCTGCGGATGCAGCATCTCCCGCAGGTTCCGACGCTCATGCACATGACGCCGACAGCGGCGTGGCGTCGGATGCCTCCTCTGCTGCGACGACGGTGGTGCCATCGCCGGGCGCTGCGGTCTCGAAGAGCGGCTGTCACACGTCTACGTCATTAGCCGATTCCTGGGCGTGGTCCGCGGTCGCACTCGCTGCCCTTGGGGGCATGAGTCTTCGCCGCCGTCGCTGCGCCTGAGGCGCGCTTTAGCTGCTGCTGCCATACTTCGTGAGCGCGCGCTCCAAGCTGATTCTCGCCGCGGCCACCAGGTCGGGCGGTGCGATCACATGAGCGGCTCCGCCCTGGGCAAGCACCCAGCGAAGCAGCTTGTCGCGGTTTACCAGAGCCACGGTAACGCGCATACGGCCATCCTTAGAGAGCAGCACTTTTTGGCTCGGATGCACACGCACGCCGCGGTAGGCTTGGGTGTGCTCTGCATCTATCTCTATGATAGCCATCTCAAAGGGCTCGGGGGCGCGCACCCCCATAACACCATGGAAAAAACCTCTCAATTCTCGTTCTACAGGGGGCTTCGTTGGCGCGTCTGCGGCCGCGCGCGCCACACTAACATTGGCCAAATCCACCAACACGGGCTCCGTACTCTGCTCCCATAGGCCGGCGAGATGCATCGACTCCTCATGCACCAAAAGGGACCACGGAGCAAAACGACGCGACTCAACCTTGTGCCCCTCGCCCACGCGCAGCGACACTTCGGTTCCGTGCACCACGGCAGCGTATACCTCGTCCAACACTTCGCGCCTTACCTTGCTGGGCCTATCGGTCGGGCTGTACACCATGAAGCGAAGGGGCGGTCGCTCCGCGCTAAGCTCGCGTGCACTTCTGCGCAGCGGACGGTCCACAATCTGTCGTAGTTGGTCTTGCGCCGAGCGCGCGTCCTCGGCCACGGCGCTGTCGCCAAACTCCGTGAGCACGGCGCTGGCGCCCAATACCGAGAGCGCCTGCGCGCGCCGCAGCTGAATGCTGCGTCCTCGCTCACTGGGCTTGATGCGCCAGAGCGCCGCGCCTCCGGGTGTCATGCGTACGGCTTCCAAGTCCCAGGTGTCTTTGAGCTCGAGCAGGTACCGCCGCACCGAGCGCTCGGTGACATTCGCAATGCGCGCCAAGTCTTTGAGTGTGACCCCGCCGGGCGTGCGCTCGAGCGCCGCGCGCAGCCTGTCCAAGCGCTTGTGTTGCGTCAGCTTGCCTTTTGGGCGGCCCACTTTGGGCTTTGCGGCGCGTAGCGTGCGCGTGGCCATTGGGATTCGCCCCGCTTCAGCTATAAGCCGCTGTGCAAGGGTGCCGTTCGCAGGGTGCTGGCGTAGCTCTGTTGGTAGGCGTCGTGACAAGCGCGGCATGCAGCGCGCACCGCGTGCTCATCGCCCAGCTCGGCGGCGTGGGCGCCGTCGCGCGCGATGCTCGTCCAGTTGGGCATGGCGGCCGGCGCGGCACCTGCAAGCGCGCGCAACGCCGGAGCGTACTGCGTGATGCGCTGCGCAGGCCACGGGCCACCAAAACGCGCCTTCATCCAGTCGCGCAAGGGCGCAGGCGCCGCAGCATCGCCAGACTGGCTAACGGGCAGAACAAAGGTCGCTTGACCGAAATCCGCCTCGCGAAATGCAAGTGGGGCCGGGGGAAGGGGGGCCTCCTTGTCTTCCTTTTTGCAGCCGGCGGAAAGCAGCATCACACCGGTAAAGACGACAGTGTTCACAAAGCGGTCCCACATCACGCCAAAAGGTGTACGCGAAAGGCGGCGACCGTTGTAGGAAAACCGCCGATGGAACCCACTCTTGTAGAGTTGCTTGCCCACAAGCGCGACGGACATGCACACCGCGAGCAGGACATCGCGCGGCTCGTGCGCGCGCTCTCCGACGGCAGCTTGGCGGACTACCAAATGTCCGCGTGGCTGATGGCCGTGTATCTGCGCGGGCTCTCTGACGATGAGACCGCGTGGCTGACCCAAGCCATGCTGCGGTCGGGCATCGAGGTGGACCTAAGCCATGTTCCTGGCTTCAAAGTCGACAAGCACTCCACCGGCGGCGTAGGCGACAAGGTCTCCATCGCGCTTGCTCCTCTGGTGGCCGCCGCGGGGGCGCCCGTGCCTATGGTCAGTGGTCGAGGTCTTGGCCACACCGGCGGCACGCTGGACAAGCTGGAAGCGATCCCGGGATTTTCTACACAGCTAAGCACTGCTGACTACGCCCGCATTGTGGCGGAGGTTGGCACGTGCATGATCGGTCAGACAGCCGACATTGCGCCGGCCGACAAGCGCATGTACGCGCTGCGCGATGTGACGGCCACGGTGGAATGCGTGCCGCTCATTGTGGCGAGCATTCTGTCCAAGAAGTTGGCCGAAGGCATCGATGGCTTGGTGTTGGATGTGAAAGTGGGCCGAGGCGCTTTTATGAAAACGGAGGTGCGTGCGCGCGAGCTCGCCGATGCGTTGGTGCGTGTTGGGACGCTAGGCGGCAAGCGCGTCACGGCCGTGTTGACCCGCATGGACGCGCCGCTCGGGATGACGGTGGGCAACGCCAACGAGACCCGCGAAGCGCTGGAGCTTCTGCATGGGCGTGGGCCCGAAGATCTTAAAGAGTGCACCTATGTGCTCGCGTCGGAGATGTTGCGCCTGGCGGGCCTTGCCGAGACCGACCAGGAGGCCAAGGGAATTTTGGACCACGTGATTGCCAGTGGCGCCGCCGTTGAGACCATGGCCAAAATGGTGCGCGCGCAGGGCGGCGACGCAGCCGTGGTGTTCAATCCTGCGCTGCTCGTCGATGCGCCCGTGCACATCGATGTGGCCGCAACGAGTTCGGGATACGTCACCGAGATTGATGCGCTCGAGGTCGGGCTAACCGCAGTGGCCATGGGCGCCGGCCGCACGCGGGCTGATCAGCCGGTAGATCCCTTGGTGGGCATCGATGTGCTCAAAAAGCCTGGGCACGAGGTGCGCGAAGGTGAGTGCGTAGCCCGCATCCACGTACGCAGCGGCACGGACGCAAGTGCGTTTGCGCAGCGAATAAGCAGGGCATACAAGGTCGGCGACCACGCCCCGTCGCAAATGCCTCTCGTGCTCGACATCTTAAGATCTGCCCCTAAGCTTTAGCGACAGTGTCCGACGAACGCGAAGACGTCACGCAAGTGACTACCGTAGTGAAACCCAGCCGCATCCCCGAAGGACGCGGCGGTGGCGACTGCGTGGTGATCATTTACACCAAGGAGCCGACGCTCTTGGGCAAGCGCTTCGTGCTGGACATCGACACCATGCGCGTGGGTCGCGGCTCGGAGAATCAAGTTGTGCTGGACGCCGACAGCGTGTCCCGAAGGCACGCGCACTTTGAGCAGCGCGGAGAACATTGGTATGTGGTGGACGACCAGTCGACCAACGGTACTTATGTGAATGACGAGCTGATTCCGAGCGAGCGTCCTCTGCTCAATGGCGATCGCGTCAAGATTGGCTCCACCATTTTTAAGTACCTTTCCGGTACCGATGTAGAGTCCATGTATCACGAGGAAATCTATAAGATGACCATCGTGGACGGGCTCACGGGCGCGCACGTGAAACGCTACTTGATGGAGGCGCTGGACAGGGAGCTCACGCGGGCCAAGCGCCACTCGCGACCTCTTGCGCTGGTGATGTTCGACGTCGATCACTTCAAGCGCATCAACGACACACTTGGTCACCTGGCGGGTGATTACGCGCTCAAGGAATTGGCACGTGTCGTTCAGTCGCGTATCCGTCGCGACGAGGTGCTCGCGCGTTATGGCGGCGAGGAGTTCGCGTTGGTGCTCCCCGAGACTCATCTTGAGGGCGCCGAAGCGCTCGCCGAGACATTGCGTCAGCGTATCGAGAGCCATGAGTTTCTGTTTGAGGGGGAGCGCATTGAGATCACGGTATCGCTTGGTGTGGCTGCCCGCACTGAGTCCATGGCAGGGCCCACCGACTTGATCCAGGCGGCCGACGCTTGCTTGTACATTGCCAAGCGCACGGGCCGAAATCGCGTCGTAGCTACCGAGGAGCCTGGAAAGTCTTGAGCGGAAACGTACGCTCGGCGCAGCTCCCCGGTGACTCGCTTCCGCAGATTAGAACCTCCGTCCCAGGCCCCAGCTCGCGGCGCATCGCAGCGGAAATCGCACGGCTCGAGTGCCCCTCGTTTGAGGAGCGTCGCGGAGCCCGCGCAGAAGCGTCGGGCCATGACTTTGCGCCCATCGTTTACGCGCGCGCGCATGGCGACAACGTCGAAGATGCCGACGGCAACGTGCTGGTGGACTTGTGCGCAGGATTTGGCGCGCTTGCGCTTGGACACACCCACGATGGCGTGACGGATGCCTACGAGCAGCGCGCGCGCAGTTTGGGGCTCGCGCTCGGCGACGTGTACGGCAGCGAGGAGAAAGCTGCGTTATGCACGCGTTTAGCGGGCCTTGTGGCCCCTGGTGCGCGCGTGCTCTTTGGGCTGAGCGGCGCCGACGCGGTGACGGCTGCGCTCAAGACGGCTGTGCTTGCAACGGGGCGGCCCGGCGTGGTTGCGTTTGAGGGCAGCTATCATGGCTTGTCCCACGGACCTCTTGCTGCGTGCGGTTTGGGAGATCACTTTCGCGCCCCGTTTGCGGCGCAGCTGAACCCTCATGTGCGTTTCGCACCTTTCCCGGCACAGCCCTCGGAGCTCGCGCAGAGCCTCAGTGTTGTCCGCGCTGCACTCGCCTCGGGCGAGGTAGGGGCGGTGTTGTTTGAGCCCTTGCTCGGGCGCGGCGGGTGTCTGCCACCCTGTGCGGGCTTCTTGGTCGAACTGCGTGCGCTATGCACGGAGTTTGGCGCGCTGTTGATCGCCGATGAGGTCTGGACGGGCTTAGGCCGCAGCGGTGCCATGCTGGATTCAGCGAATCTTGCCGACGTGGTTTGCTTAGGTAAATCCCTGGGTGCCGGAGTCCCTATCTCGGCCTGCGTGGGGCGCGGCGATGTGATGGCCGCCTGGGGCGCGCATGGCGGGAGCTATGTGCATACGTC
>JAYWGI010000324.1:0-2011 GCA_043779025.1 Myxococcales bacterium | reverse complement strand
GCCAACGCAACGAATCGAAAATTACCTGCCGGCTTTCGGGCGTCGATCGCTCCTGATCGGTGTCCTCAATGCGAAGCACAAAGGTGCCGCCCGTCTTCTTGGCCCACAGCCAATTGAAGAGCGCCGTGCGCACGCCGCCGATATGCAAGTAGCCGGTAGGGGAGGGAGCAAAACGTACGCGCGCGGTCATGTGCGAAGGCAGTACCAAGCAGCGCGTGCGCTGTCACCCGTGCCGTGCGCGCATGAGTGTTACCGCTCGGCCTTAGGATTTACTGGCGCCACCAAACCAGCCGCGCGCGATCTTGTAGGTGACAAGTTGCAAGCCAAAGCCACCTGGCTCGGTGCTTTTGCACAGCGCCGTCACACCGCGCCCAACATAGGGCGTATAGGTGTAGATTGCAGCCGTCGCTGCGGTGGTCGGCGTTACGTTACAGCCCGTGCCTTTGACGCTCAAAGGGTCCAGTGTTTTGGTGGTTCGCCCGACGAGGTAGCCATAGTCCTGCGTGCGCAGCGTGTTGCCGTTGATCGCGTACTTGCCCGCACGGATATTGTCCATGTAGCTGCGGAATTGCTTCGCCGTACTGGCAACTTGAACATCGAACCCCGCATAGGCCGCATTGCAACTGCCTGGGCAGCCAAAGCTTGTGGCGTAGGGAATCTTGGAGGTCCACTTAGCGCTGGTGATGAGCTGCGTTTCGGTTTGGATGCGCGCCACCATAAACACCGGCGAGATCCGGTTTTTGATAGACTCCTCGGTGATGATTTGCGCAGCCGTCCGACCCTTCAGCGTAAACTTGCCAAGCGGACCTTTCTGGCCGTCGAGAACCTTTTGCACCGCATCCGCCGAGACGTCTTGGTCCCCCTCCAAGTCGCTGTCTGCGAACAGCGAGTTGGCGTTGGCATAACCCAGGTCGCGCGTCAGAGCGTCGCCCGTGTCGTCTGACGCATCTGCGTCCGTGTACTCTCCGTCCACCGCGCAGCCCGTCAGCGTTGCCACGGCGAGCAAACAGACCGAAAGTGTACTGCGCATCCACGTTTTGGAGGTGTTGGGGTGGATCATACTTCATCGCTGCAACCGCCATGCCACGAGAGCAAGCATCGCTGAGGTGCGGCGGCGACACGGCCGCCAGTAGCTGTCAACTTGGGTTCACACCTCTGTGCACCCCAGTTGACAGCGCTGCCGATTGCCTTGCCGTTCGGTGTTGGTCCCACAAGTGCTACGGGATGCGCATGTTCAACAAGCATTCGATCGCCCTCCTCACCGTGTTGGCTCTGTCCGCTTGCGGGGTTCCCATCAAACAAGCGTTATTTGCCTCTTCGCGCTCGACCCCAGACGTTCTCAACACCGCAGCCCGCGTGCTGGCCACCGAAGGCCAGAGCGTTGCCAATCGCGATGATACATCCGGCGTCTTGGATACTACGTGGGTTGAAACCGGGCTCATGTGGGGCAGCAATTCCCAAGGCCAAACACGCATGCTTGTACGACGCTACAAGCTCGTCGTCTCACCGGCAGCTTCTGGCAGCACGGTGGTTTTGCGTCTCGACGTGAAGGGCTGCCCAGCGGGCGGCTACACCGTGGGCGGTTCAGAGGTTCGCGGCATTTGCGACCAGATCACCCAAGTACCAGAGACCCTGCAGCAAGACGCCGACGCCATGGCCGCGCGCATCGACATGGCCCTGCAAAAAAGTCAGTAACGGCCTCTACTGGACGCGTGCTTCGCAGCCTACCGCGAGCTGCACTTCGGCGTCACTAGCACTGCCAAAGCTCGCGCATGTGCTTGGACAAAGCACGATATTGCGAGGGTTGGCGGCGTCATCGTAACGGTAGCCGGCGCCGCCCGCGCACTCCTGCGCGTAGCTCAGCGTGGTCGAAGGCGCGCCGGCGCCGGCGGAGAACGCCACGTTGGTCTGTGCCAAATTGCCGCGCGCCGCATCGCTCAACGGAATCTTGCAAAGGTACTCGCGCCCCACCGCCGCCAAGCGCCCTTGGAGTTGCTCGGCGATCACCGAG
>JAYWGI010000323.1:0-2015 GCA_043779025.1 Myxococcales bacterium | reverse complement strand
TCCGGCCTGTACGGCAGCACGTGCGGCCTAACGCAGATTCATTCCTTTTCAGGCCATGTCATTGAGGGAATGATTGTCGTCCAGTCGGCTTGTGACCTTCGATGACTTCGCCGTAGAGATAGGAAAGAACGTTCGCCGTGCTCGGTCGGCTGCCAACCTCACGCTTGAAGAAGTGGCAGCGAAGGTGATGACCTACGGGCGTCTCAGCCAGCTTGAAAATGGCAAAGGCAATCCAACCGCTGCGACCATCCTGAGCTTGGCCACGCTGTTCAAAGTTCGTCCCGAAGACCTTCTGACGGTCGGCAAGCCGCCCAAGGGCTATGTGCCCCTGGCTTCGCGTGACGCCGAGCCGCCAAAACTTGGTCGGCGCTCCAACAAATAACGTAACCGTTCAGCGCCTTCTCGCGGGCCCCACCAGACCATTTGAGCAGCGGAATCACTATCCGTAGGCGTATTGGAGCACGGAAGGAGGCTCCAGGCCCTGTCGCGCGGCGGCAAGGGTCTGCGCAAAGAAGTTGAGGGCGCTTTTGCCGTTCATGCGGAGCGTTGCGAGGACGGACATTGTGCGTGCGAAGTGGACGGCTCCATCAGCGGAGTCGCTCCCGAAGGATGTCTTTCGGGCGATGACGGCGGGCCGGATGGTGCGCTCGGCGATGTTGTTCGTCGGCTCTAGACCTGGTGTTGAGAGGAAGGTCCACAGGGCCTCTTCGCGCTTCAAAAGTTTGGTGCATAGTGCCCGCGTTTTCTTGTCGCGCGCGTCTGTGAGCGCGGCCCCCTTTTCGAGCAATTCTTTGCAGGTGAGGCGCACGGGAGCGCCGCGTGCGCCGAGCGTTTCGGGGTCGCCGGTGGGCTTGTGGAAGAGCGCAATGGCTGCACCAAAGGCGTCGACCAAATCACGCCCAATGCCGGCCCCTTTGCCGCCGCGGGACGCCATGCCCTTCGCATCACGGAGCAGGTGGGCCAAGCAGAATTGGCGCCGCGCAGTCGGCACCAAGCGGTCGTAAGAAGCCCATCGGTCCGTGCCCAACGTGCCCGCATACGCGGGGCCGAGAAGCGCCTCTGCCGCAACGCGGCCGCGGCTGCTGTGGGCAAGGAATACGGCGGCCCTCTTTGCAGCGGCAACCCACAGCCAACCAAGCTTTTTCTCTATGCGCCAGCTCGTTTCATCCGCGTTCACAATGGGCGAGGAGCGCACCTCATCGAGCAACTCGGAGCTCGCCGTTTGGAGCGACGCGCCACTCTCACGCGCAAGCGCGCAAACCGTGCCCACAGACATCTGCACACCAAACAGTTCGTCTACAAGCTGCGATGCATCACGCCGCGACAACGAGTACCGACCAAGAAGGTGGCACACGACAGACCCCAACTGCGGGCCGAATTGGCTGGCCAAAATCGACCCCGGAATCTCGCCCCGGGTCACAACGCCACACGCCGCGCAACACCGGCTACGCGCCACATGGTGCGTCACGCGAGCGCGCAGCTCCGGCAGTTCCCAGACCTGCCAACCCGCGCCCTCCGGGCCCGAGACGCAACCCGAATCCAGCGCTGTTCCGCAGCCCGAACACGACGGCGGTTCGTGACCCAAAACCGCGTCCACTTCCCCGAGCGGAACCATCCTACGACGCGTGTCCGAGTGCCGCGGTTGCGCCCCTCGAGACTTGCCCCCAACACGCACCTTCGTCTCTCGCTTCACACCAGGGCCGTCCGTCGACGGAGCCTTCGACGAGTTCGATGACGTCACCCCAAGCCGAGCCAGAAGACGGTCGACCATGGCCTCAAGCTCAGCAACGCGAAGCTCAAGCTGCGCGATCTTCGCGTCACGAGGGTCTGGAGTTGCTGGAAGCACACATAGCGTTGATCACGAGCAGATCTGCTTGTCGATCAAATTCGCGCTCAGATGAAAATTGGCGCTGAACGGTTACCACAAAACTTGTGCGCACAACAGGCAAACCGGCCTCCCCTAAGACGCGCAGCGACAGCGTTTGAGAGAGTGGCCACACGGCCTCAACGCGCGC
>JAYWGI010000322.1:0-5459 GCA_043779025.1 Myxococcales bacterium | reverse complement strand
GTATCGTGGTGATAGACGACACCGGTTGGTGTGGTGATGGCACTCACGCCCTCGTAGACCCCAACCGCCTCGCTTTTGGATAGCAAAGCGTCGCTTTGAGTTTGATTGAGCTCGGTCTCCTCCGCTACCTCGTCCGCGCCAGGCTGCGCGACACCGCAAGCGGGCATGGTAGCGGCGAACAAGATGATGGCGAGGGTGGATACAGCGGATGGGGGGTTGATACGGGGCGGGGTGTTCATGCGGTTGCTCTGACACGGCAACGCTGAAGTGCAATGGAGGAGCATCAAATTTCGGGCCGTGCCGGCTTTTCAACGGGAGACACGCACTTATGAAAAGCCGCCAGAAAAGCTCTTCTTTGCTAGCTCTAGGCCCTGATCGCCGGGGCCAATCAGCGCGCGGCTGTAGTTGTTCTCGTCCGAAAGGACCTCTTTGCAAAACAACACCAACTTGAGCCGCGCGAACGCGTTGAGCTTCATGCCCACGCTCGCCTCGGCCTTCCATGTCTTGGTTTGCAGATCACCCGTTGCGGTGGCAGCCACATAAGGCCCGCCCTCAATGCCCGCTGCGAGCCCGGCTTCCAACACATCTTTGACACCCAGAGACATCTCCAACGTCAGTCGAGGCATGAACGCACACTTAAACGTGACAGTGGCTTCGGGCTTGTCGATACTAAAAGTGGGCGCTGTCGTGGTGGGGCGTGGGATGTTGCTGGCGAACGTCCAGTGGTGCTGCACCTTCTTGGGTTTGCCGTCCACCCCGCAGGCATCGACCTCGCCCTGGGCGACCTGGCGGTTCCACCCAAGCTCCGCATTCACCGTGCCCTTAATGCCTGCCGTCGCACGCGCGTCGAACTCTGTGCTCCCCGTGGCCTGACACGAGAGTACCAGATCTACTTGCGGTACAACCTCGGCGATGGGCGTTTTAAACACCTTGAGCGCGATACTTTTTAGCACGCGGGATTCGTCGATCATCTTGGTGGGCGACTTGGTGACACTGTTGACGTAGACCTTGTCCTTGGAGCGCTCCCCGCTCAACCTGAAGGTCACGTCGACTCCGCCTTGGACGTTCCAGTCGCCCTTGAACTTCGCCTGCAACCGGTCGAGTTTGGTGAGGCTTCCATTCCATGTGGGCGCAAGTGCAAGCGTGCCCTTCATGTTGAAGGTCGCCGTCGTTTTGACAATGGCCGTCGCGGCAAAGGCCGTGTTGCCCGAGCCAAAGTCTCTGGAGAAACTCATCGTTTTGCTGATCGATTCGTTTTCGATAAGCACACCGATGTCGTTGCCCTCACGCTGAACACGAACCAATTCGTCTTGGTCTACCTGGGCGTCTTCCGACTCGGCGTAGTTGGTGCAACCAAAGGCCCCGAGCGCCAAGCCACATGCAGCAACGGCCAGGGACAGACGTAAAGACAGCAACACAGCAACAGCATAGCGCCATCACGAGGCACGAACCACGTTCTAGCATCCTTCAGCACGCCTTAGGTCGGAGCGTGTCCCACACATGTGCAGAACACACACTGTGTATCTTGCAACCACTGAAACCGCGGCCGAGCGCCGACCCTAACTCTTCGCGTTGTAGTTGCTGCTCTCGAGCAAGATGACATTCTTGGTGCTGCGGGTCTCGCCGATGCTGGTCACATAGACCGCCGGTTGGTCTTGTACCGGGCAAACCTTCTCACACGCCCCACAGCCGATGCAAAGCTTGGGGTCCACATGCGGACGTTGCAACTTCACCATCTTCATGACGGGGTCGCCGCCATCTTGAGCAGGCTTGTCGTCACGCACAGGCGCCTCTACCTCTTCGACCCAAATGGCCTTCGGCGAGGTGGGGCAGAACTCCTCACACACAATGCACGGCGTTTGCATGGACCACGGCAAACACCGCCCGTGGTCGTAAAATGCGGTACCGATCTTAATCGGTGGCACGCCCTGCCCAAGCTTTTCCTTCTCGGTGATTTTCTGAATGGCCCCGGTGGGACACACCTGGCCGCAAAGCACACAAGAAGGCTCGCAGTAGCCGATGCGGGCAATCAGAATGGGCGTCCACACGCCCTCAATCCCTGACTCAAAGAAGGCCGGATGCAGTGCGTTGTTCGGGCATACCTTCATGCATTCGGCGCAGCGAATGCAACGCTCCAAAAAGTCACGCTCTTCTACCGCGCCCGGCGGACGAATCACCTTGGGGCTGTAGTTCACGTCGATGACGTCGGCCGCGCGCGCTGCAGGAATCGCAATGGCCCCCGCACCCACCGCCGCCAACGTGGTCCGGAAGTTGAGATCGGGCTTGGTAACAGTGCTCTTGCGACCCGGCAAAAACCTGAACTTGATCACGTCCTCGGGACAAGCCGTCTCGCAGTTCATGCACATATGGCATTCGTCTTGGCGCCACTTGACGCCGCCCTGTGGGCTGTCGGCGCCTTGGCAGTTCACGATGCACAAGTTGCAGTCCGTGCACTTTGAATGGTCTTTCTCCATGCCGAACAGCGCGAAGCGGGAAAACAGGCCCAAGAACGCCCCCAATGGGCAGAGCACACGACACCAGAAGCGCGGGATGTACCTGTTTAAAAATAGCATCGCCACGAAGAAGAACATCACGAACCAGGCCTGGTGAAAGTAGAACTGGTGGGGCTGCCAGACGTGCGTCGCAAGCACATCTTGCGTGGCATCCGCGGCATGCTGCACCGAACGCAAAGGCACCTCTTGTGCGCTGCCCAGGCCGCGCGCGGCCAAGTACTGCACCACGGGCAATACGCCTAAGCCCACGGATCGCACCATGATGCAAATGGGGTCGAACAATCCGCCGATGGCGCTGCCCGCAAGGGAGGCCGTAAGAAAGGCCCACAGCAGGTAGTACTTCACCCGCTGGTAGGTGTGCGTCTTGTTCGCGTCCACGCGTGATGCCCCGCGCCCCTTGGGCGACGGGAGGAGCCACGCAAAGAAGTGATGCAAAGTGCCAAATGGGCATATCCAGCCGCAGAACACCCGACCAAAGACCAGCGTCAGCGCAAGCAGGCCCACGCTCCACATGAGTGGGTAATACACGGTATGGGAGGCCAGTGCCGTCATGGCTGTGACAAAGGGGTCGACCAGCAAAAAAGCTTCTACGGTATGCGGCAAGCGAACAGGTGCGTCGCTCGCGGACGACTTGTCTCCGCGAAATCCGGTTTCCACCAGCAGGTACATAAAAAGAGCAAAGAACGCGATCTGAGATGCCCGCCGCAGCCATTTGAGCGCCACGATTTTTTTGCGCGGCGCGAGGCCGGAGCCAGGGAGTTTCTTGGGCTTAAACTTGGCGCGTAGCCACGCGGGCACCAGCGGCTTGGGCGGGACCATAACGTTCGTCGAGGCACGCACGGAGTCCCCAGGTGCACATGCCGGTTCAATGCGTGCAGATTGCATTTGTGCTATCTGCACCGTTCGCGTCACGGCATCGAGCGCGGGGACAGTCCCTGGCGCGCCGGTCTTCCACGGGATGGGGTCAACCTCGGCGTGGTAGGGCTTCTCAGCCTGCGCGTTCATCCCCTCGGCGTCCAAGCGCACGCCAATCTGTGGCGCTGACTTGACCCCCGCTTGCGACCACTGCGGCAAACGTTTGGTGGGCCCCGCGAGCGCCGTCTCACGCGCACTCATACTTCGACAACCTTCAAGTTCTCATAGAGCGACGTGCCGATGCCGCGCGCGTCGGCCATGGCAAGATACGCGATGTTCTCGCGCTTCTGGCCAATGAGGCTACAGGCCAACGCATCGGCTGCGACTTGGTCCACAGCTGCAATCACAGTGTGCATGTCTTTGGCGTCGTCGATGTTGCCGCCTTGCGGCCCGTTGCGCATCAGCACGCGAATCGCGTCAATGACGGTGAGCGTAGGGCGCATAAACGTGGCAAGGTCTGCAATAGAAACGTCGATGTTTTGGTGAAGCCGATTGCGCCGTCCGCCAAGCACACCGTACCAGTTCTTCATCGCCCCCGTGTACTTTGCAAGGTTGTGATGCTTCGCTACGGGCACGTTGATGATCTTGTCAGCGTCGATGAGCGCCGTGAACACGGGCCATTCGTCGAGCACCTCTTGCTTAAGCCGCATGGTGCGGTAGCGGTGCTCTGCCGGCAGAACCACATCGGCCCCAAGCTTGCTCGCCGCCTTCCAGATACCGGAGCGCTGAAAGCAGCGGTTGGCGTCGTTGCAGGAGCCGTCCGCGACACGCACGGTCTTCGCGCCCGCATCGAAAGCCAAACGAATCAGCGACGCGACCACCTCGGGGTTGGTGTTGGCGGCGTGCACGGGCATGCGGTCCCAGCCGATGTTGGGCTTGATGACCACCACATCGCCGCGGCTCACAAATCGCGCCATGCCGCCCATGGCTTCCACCGCCTTTTTAACGATCGCATCGGGCTTTGGGTAGCTCCCGCTGTCGTCGGCTTTGCCACGTGAAACCACCATGTCTGGCGCACCAAGAAGCACCCCGCCTGGATACATGCGGGATACACCCGAATGTTGCGCGGCCCCTGCGAGCAGCCCGCCGCGGTCGAGTATTGCACGGCCACCCAGCCCCGCGGCACCAAGCACACCTGCGGACGTCGCAATACGCTTAAGCGCCTCGCGACGTTTCAGTGCATGAGTGCGCAATGGGGACAGGTCATCAACCATTCCCCATTCTTACGGCAATTTCCTGGCCTCGGGCAATCTCTGAGTGTGGGAGCGCCGCGTCGCGCGTGTCGTAACATGGGCGAGCAAGGCTCCCTCACCCGATTGGTAAAGTAGGCGACGGCAGGCCAATCCGTGGTACGCTTCGCGCGATGACGACGGAACTCAAGGTAGGCGGCGAAACGTTTGCATGGTGCACCAAGTGCAAGTTGGTGCTTCACCACCGTGTGGTGGCGATGTTGGGCGCCAAGCCCGTGAAGGTAGAGTGCAAAACCTGCAAGTCCACGCACAACTTTAAGGCCAATGCGCCTGGGACCAAAGCGGTGAAAGAAGCAAATGCTGGCAAGGCGCCAAAGCGCACCGCTGCAAGCGCCACGCGTGCCGCTGCCGCAGCCCGCGGCGAGGCCTCTAAACACGCACGTCTGGACGCGTGGGAGAAGACGGTCGCAGGACAGAACGCCAGCTCGTTTTCGGCGTACAAAATCACGGGCAGCTTTGCCGCCGGTGACCTACTCAAGCACAGCAAGTTTGGCGACGGATATGTTGTTCGTATTGTGGATGCCACCAAAATTGAAGTGTCTTTCCGAGACGAGAACAGAACTCTTGCGCAGGGCTGGGTTCAGTAAGCCTTCAGGCTTTGTCTCATCGGCGCGCCTTGCTGCATTTGTGGCAGGCGCGTCGTTTTTTGCTTTCATGGCGCCCAACGTTGCGCATGCAGCGCCCAAACCCGATGCGATTGTTGCGGATGGGCGCGTCCTGCAACTTGGCGCACTAAGGGCCAGCAAAGGCGTATTCGATCTGCGGGCGGCGGGGGTACGCA
>JAYWGI010000321.1:0-5467 GCA_043779025.1 Myxococcales bacterium | reverse complement strand
ATGGGAGTAGCGGGCGTGGCGGCCATGTTCTGGCGGGACGTGATCAGCATGAACGCGTTCGACTCACCTGCGGGGCGAGCCAACGCGCTGGGCCTTGGTTTGTTGGCCACGGTCTCCAGTAGCGCTGGCAACATGGTGGCCACCCGGAACGGCAAGCGTGGGGTTCCCGTGCTTGCAGGCACCACATGGGCCATGGTCTGGGGCGCCGCATTTATATCAGTGTATGCCGCATGTTTTGCGCCGGCCTGGCATTGGGATGCGCGGCCGGCGTACGCCTTGTCACTGCTCTACTTGGCGGTGTTCGGCTCGGTGGTCGCGTTCACGGCCTACTTCACGCTTTTGCAGCGTGTAGGCCCGGCCAAGTCTGCATACATTGGGGCGATTACGCCCGTGGTTTCTGTGCTGCTGTCTGTCGCTTTCGAGCACTACAGGGTCGACTCGCAGCAGATCGCGGGGATGGGTCTTTGCTTCGCGGGGTTGTGGATCTCGATACGCGCTCGCCACTAAGGCGGGCCTGAATGCCGCTTTTTTCGCAGCAAACCAACCCGGTCCTTGACGCCGCCCCGCCAAAACACCATTCTGCGAGGCCTCATGCAAGTCACCGCAGAACGCCTTTCTCCCGTTTCCTACCAGCTCAGCATCAACGTGCCCGCAGAGGCCGTAAAACAGGAGCTAGAGCGCGCTTATCTTTCCGTTCAGCAGAGCGCAAAGGTCAAGGGGTTCCGCCCCGGGAAGGCTCCACGTGACGTGCTGCGCGCCATGTACGGCGATCGCATCATGAGTGACGTGATGAACACCATTGTTCAGACCACGTTGCCGCAGGCCTTGGCGCAAGAGAAGCTGAACCCCATCAACCAGCCCAACGTGCTGCCGGAGTCGGCCCCTGTCGCCACGGCGGCCTTTGCCTACAAAGCCACCTTCGAAGTGCAGCCCGACGTCGGCGACGTGACCTTCGAGGGCTTTGCCGTCAAGAAGCCATGGATCGGCGCAGACGAGGACATGGTCAACACCGAACTCGAAAACTTGCGCAAGGCGTTTGCAACGTTTGATGACGTAGCTGAGCCGCGTGTGGCCGTTGCTACCGACATGGTGTCTATCGACTTCACGCTCACGGTCGACGGCAAGGAAATCAAAGATGGCGGCGGCACGGGCGTGCAGCTCGAGCTGGGCTCTGGCCAGCTTTTGCCCGAGCTCGACGCAGCACTCACTGGCGCCAAGGCCGGCCAGACCGTCACGGCCGAGAGCAAGTTCGCGGACAAGCACCCGCGTGCCGACTTCGCAGGCAAGACCGGCGTCTTCAGCATCACGTTGGTTTCGCTCAAGTCCAAAAAGCTGCCTGAGCTCGACAACGAGTTCGCCAAGCAAGTGGGCCGTTTTGAAACCTTGGTCGAGCTGCGTGCCGACATGCACTCACGCCTTGAGCGCGCCTCCAAGGACGCCAGCGAGATGGCCGTTGCCGAGCAGATCATCGACCAGCTCAACGACAAGAACCCGCTCGAAGTGCCGCCTTCGCTCGTAGAGCGGCAGCGCCAGATGATGGAACGCGACATCATCGGACGGGCGCGCCGGGCCGGTCAGATGTTCACCGACGAGCAGGCCAAGGAGCTCTTCGATCGCATCGCCAAGGACGCCGAGAAGAAGGTGCGTGCAGGTCTGCTCATGGCCGCCATTGCGCGCAAGTTGGAGCTTAAAGTCACCGACGACGACATCGCCAAGGCGCAGTCTGACATGGCCGCGGAGCAAGGGAAATCCCTTGCCAAAGTCAAGTCCGAGTACGCGGCCAATGACAAGCGCGACATGCGCGTCGGCATGGTCCTGGAAGACAAAATCCTCACCCTCATCGAGAGCAAGGCCACGGCCACTGAGCTCGAAAAGGGTGAGGCCTGGAACGCGGCCTGAGCCGTTGCCCCCCCGCTTCACCGAGGGGGGGCCTTTTTTGTGGCCCATTTCTTGGGCCCATTTGTGTGCGGCCTAGTAGTTGCGGAGTAACAGATGACCTACCGATTTCCTGAGACGCGCGCTCAAGCGATGAATGTTCTGGAACGTGCCGTAAGCAACGGTTCGCCCACCATCAACATGCCCATGGTGGTCGAGACCACCCACCGCGGCGAGCGCGCATGGGACTTGTTCTCGCGCCTCCTCAAGGACCGCATCGTGTTCCTGGGCACCGGCATCGACGATCAAGTCGCCAACGAAGTCATCGCGCAGCTCTTGTTCTTGGAGAGCGAAGACCCCGACAAAGAAATCATGATGTACATCAACTCGCCGGGCGGCGTGGTGTACTCGGGCATGGCCATCTACGACACGATGCAGTTTCTGCGGGCGCCGGTGGCGACAACCTGCTTGGGCATGGCCGCAAGCATGGGCGCCATCCTGCTCACGGCGGGCGAGAATGGGAAGCGCGTGGCCCTGCCCAACGCGCGCATCATGATCCACCAGCCCAGCGGTGGAGCGCGTGGCCAGACCACCGACATTGAGATTCAGGCCAAAGAGAGCCGCTACCTCAAGGACTTACTCACCAACATCGTGGTGGAGACGAGCGGCAAAACCTTCGAGAAGGTCGCAGCCGATATGGAGCGCGACTTCTACATGTCCGCGTTGGACGCAAAAGCTTACGGCCTGATCGACCAAGTTCTTGAGAAGCGCACCAAGGGAGCTGCCAAGTGAGCGACGACAAGATGGACCCTTCGTCATACCGTTGTTCCTTCTGCAAGAAATCGCAGAAGGACGTGCGTCGCATCATCGCCGGCAACGACGGCCAAACAATTTGCAATGAGTGCGTGGGTTTGTGCAACGACATCCTCGCCGAGGAAGTCGACAAAGATGCCGTGGTCGAAAAGGGCGAAAAGCCCTTCGTCGTGCCAAAGCCCGAGGAGATGAAGGCGACGCTCGACGAGTACGTGATCGGCCAAGAGCGCGCCAAAAAGGTGCTCTGCGTGGCTGTGCACAATCACTACAAGCGCATCACCGCCAAGACCGGCAAGAACGACGTGGAGCTCCAGAAGAGCAACATCTTGCTTATGGGCCCCACAGGTAGCGGCAAGACGCTGCTTGCGCAAACGCTGGCACGCATGTTGGACGTACCCTTCGCCATCGCCGATGCCACGACGCTAACCGAAGCCGGCTACGTGGGCGAGGACGTCGAGAACATCATCGTCCAATTGTTGCAGAACGCAGACTACGACGTAGCGCGCGCTCAGCGCGGTATTGTGTATGTCGATGAGATCGATAAGATATCACGTCGCGGCGACAACCCCTCCATCACGCGCGACGTGTCGGGCGAGGGCGTGCAACAGGCGCTGCTCAAAATCATTGAGGGCACCGTGGCGAACATCCCTCCAAAGGGGGGCCGCAAGCACCCGCAGCAGGAGTTCGTGCAGGTCGACACCTCCAACATATTGTTCATCTGCGGCGGCGCCTTTGTGGGCCTCGACGCGGTGGTCAAGCGCCGCATTGGCACCAACGCGTTAGGCTTTGGCGCGGAGGTCAAGGGCAAGAAGGACTACAACCTGGGCGCGCTATTCGCCCAAGTCGAGCCCGAAGACTTGGTCAAATTTGGTCTTATCCCTGAGTTTATTGGCCGTTTGCCCATGGTTGCGACGCTCGGCGAACTCGACGAAGAGGCCTTGGTCGACATTCTCACCAAGCCCAAGAATGCGCTCGTGAAGCAGTTCCAGCGTTTGCTCGAGATGGACGGCGTGAAGCTCAAGTTCTCGAAGGGTGCGCTGGTGGCCATCGCTAAGAAGGCGCTGGAGCGCAATGCTGGCGCACGTGGACTGCGTGCCATTCTCGAGAACGCGATGCTTGACGTGATGTACGAGATCCCCTCACGCAAGGGCATCAAGGAAGTCATCGTGGGCGAGGACGTGGTGCTCAAGGGTGAGGCGCCTCAGGTCATCACGGCGAAAGACAAAGACTTGGCCGAGCCCGCGTGAGCTGGCGGCTTGCGCTGGTATGCGCTGCTGCCTCGCTTTGGCCGGAGCAAGCGTGCGCCAGCGACGCCGACCCGTGGTTTGCGGAGGACAAGTACCTACACGGGGGAATCTCGTTGGGCATCGCGGGCGCGGGCTACGGTGGCGCGGCATGGTTGACGCCCGACCGCCCCGTGCGCGCGCTGTCGGGCTTTGGCGCGGCCGTCGTGGTGGGCGGCGCCAAGGAGCTTTGGGACATGCAAGGCCACGGCGATCCCTCGTGGCGTGATTTTACGTGGGACGTGGCAGGCGGTGTCGCTGGAGTGGGGCTCTCCTATCTCCTGGACCTCGCTATTTGCAGCGTTGTCCGTTAGTTTCGGGCTCATGTTGTTTAAGCAAGACGCTGGCGCATCTGCAGCCATTCCGAGCAAGCTGCCTCTTCTACCGCTGCGAGATATGGTCGTGTTTCCCGGCATGCGCACGCAGCTCTTTGTAGGGCGTGAGCGTTCGATGTTGGCACTGGCGGCGGCCATCGCGGCCCCTGCGAAGCTGGTGATGCTCGCGGCTCAAAAGTCGGCCAAGGTGCAGGAGCCCAGTGAGGACGACATTTTTGAGGTAGGCACGGTTTGCGAAGTCGTCGAGCACAGCAAATTGCCTGATGGAACCGTCAAGGTGGTGATCCTCGGGCAGGCTCAGGCGCGTATCAAAAAGTATGCGTCCACCAGCCCGCACTTTGTGGTTGAGCTCGAGCCGCGCCGCGAAGCCATCGCGCTGACGGTGGAGCTCACGGCTACGATGCGCAATTTGGTCGCGCTGTTCGAGGACTATGCCAAGCTGCAGCGGGACGTGTCGCCCGAGGCGCTTCACAGCGTGCAGATGTGCGAGGACCCCGCGGTGCTCGTGGACTTGCTTGGCGGGGGCATCACGACGCTCAAGGTGGCGGACCGCCAAAGCTTGCTCGAGATACAAGAAGTGACGGCGCGCCTGCAGAAGGCCGATGAGCTTTTGCGCGCCGAAGTCGAGATTCTCCAGGTGCAGAAGAAGATCCGTTCGCGGGTCAAGAAGCAAATGGAGAAGACGCAGAAGGAGTACTACCTCAACGAGCAAATGAGCGCGATTCAGCGCGAGCTCGGGAGCGACAAGGACGAGTTCAAAAACGAGCTTGCCGAGCTCGAAGAGCAGATGGCGGGCAAGAAGCTCTCGGCTGACGCCGAAGAGCGAATCAAGAAGGAGCTGCGCAAGCTCAAGATGATGCACCCCACGAGCGCCGAAGCGACCGTGGTGCGCAACTACATCGACGTGGTACTCAGCTTGCCTTGGGGCGAAAAGTCGGTGGACGATCACAACCTTATGGCTGCCCAAGCCGTGCTCGACGAAGATCACTTCGGCCTTACCAAAGTCAAAGAGCGCATCCTTGAGCACTTGGCGGTGCAGGTGCTTACGAACAAGATCAAAGGCCCGGTGCTCTGCCTCGTGGGGCCACCCGGCGTGGGAAAAACCAGCCTTGCGCGCAGCATCGCCAAATCGATGGGTCGCAAATATGCGCGCATCGCGCT